>NZ_JBHWUR010000002.1:216716-227881 GCF_042737755.1 Streptomyces sp. NPDC059994 | reverse complement strand
AGTCCTGGCAAGGACTCGGGGCGACGGGCGGTTCGCGGCTGTTCTCTGCCGGAAAGGCCCTGGTTGTCAGTTGTCAGTTGTCGCGACGGCGCAGATAGAACATGAGGCCGCCACCGGCCACGGCGACGAGGGCGAGGCCGATCGCGATCTCGCCCTTGTCGACGCCCTCCGAGGTGCCGCCCACGCCGCCCCGCACACCACGCGAGGGCGCGGTGGTGGTGCTGATGGTGGGCCTGGTGGTGGGCCGGAGCGTCTGGATACCGCCGGTGATCGTGAGATCGGTGGTGCCCCGCTCGCCGCCGCACACGAACGTCACGGTGTAGGTGGCACCGCGCCTGGCGTCGAAGTCGACCTGGGCGGTCGTGGAGCTGTTCGGCGAGATGGTCACCGTGCCGAAGACGCCGGAGGAGGCGGTGGCGGTGGAGGCGCACCCGGTGACGTTCAGCGTGACCGTACCCCCGGGGGCGATGGTGGAGGGGGTCACGCTGAACCCGAACGACGTGATGTTGCTGCCGTGCGCGCCGCCGCCGCCGTCGGCGGCCAGCGCTGCCGCGGGGGTGGCGAGGGAGAGAGCCGCGGCGCCGAGCAATGTGGCGGAGGCGATGCGTATCGCGCCCATGGACAATCCTCCGGGTCCCCGAGGAGCACTGCGGAACTGTTTTCCACAAAAATCGGGAAATGCACCTCGATGCCCGACACGCTAGGAGCGGGCGGCGCCGGTCGCGATCGCTGTCCGGCGAATGGGGTATTCCGTTCCCCCACCCGGCGGACCTGTCGGGGTGTCACCGGGATTCTCGTCAGGTGAACAGTTCGGGAAAGAGGTCGCGCAACGGCGCCGAGGTGGCCGACAGACCCCGGCCGAAGGGGGCGTCGAAGTCCCAGATCAGGAAGAGCAGGAAGGCGATGAGCACGCTGAACAGCCCGGCCAGCAGCAGTTCGCGCCCGGTGCGGCGGATCTGGAGCGTGAAGATCAGGCCAACGGTCACCACGGCCCCGGTGATCAGCCCGAACCAGACGACCCCCGGCATCGTGGCCCCGGCCCCGGCGCCGCGCGTGGTGCGGGCATCGTCGACGGCCGCCACCTGGTCGACCAGCGGCTGGTACGCCTGGCCCTCGTGGTCGGTCTTGGGCTCGTAGTCCGTGACGTCCTTGCGCAGCCGGGAGAGCAGGACCGAGCCCTTGTCGCCGAGCTCGCCCGAGACCTCCATGTGGTGCCACTCGGAGCGGACGACATAGGTGACGTACGAGTCGACGTCGGCGCGGATGCGCTCGCGGACCGGGCCCGGATAGACCTGGACGCGCTCGCTGACCTCGTGGAGCGCCTGCGCCTCCTGGCGGACGGTCTCCGAGGCCGCGCCCCGGGCCTCCCAGACGCCCGCGATGGCGAGGCCGAGCACGATCGCGTAGATCACTCCCATCATCATCGTCATGTACTCCATGACGTCCGGGGTCTGGGAGGGGTCGTCGTCCTCGCCGATGCGGCGGTGGTTGACGACGACGATGGTCAGCACGACGACGCACGCGGCGGCCATCGCGATGGCGAGGACGATCCAGTCCTTCAAGGGGGAACCTCCGACGAGGGAGTAGCGGGAACGGCGCGGACGGCGCGCGCCGGGGGCCGACGGCTAGTTCGAGCGGGGGCGGAGCACCGCGACGGCGACCACCGCGGGCACCGTGACCAGCAGGGTGAGGGTCACCGTCGAGAGCCCCGGCGCGGGCTTCTTCCTCGGCGGCCTGCGGTACGCGGGAAGCGCGACGGGCCGCAGCCGCGGCGGCGGGGTGGCCGAGGGGCCCGGCGGCACGGGCGCGGGCGGCGGCGGGGGCGCGGGCTTCGCCGGTACGGGCGCTACGGGCTGCACCGGCCGGGGCTCAGGGGGCTGCGGCTCGGGCGGGGCCGGCGGCGGGGGAGGGACCGGCTTCGGCGGGGCGGGCGGGTGCGCCGGCGGGGGTTTCGGCGCCGGGGGTTTCGGTTCGGGCGGCTTCGGTGGCGGCGGTTTCGGCGTGGGCGGCGTGGGCGGTGTGGGCGACGGCGTGCAGATGCCGCCCCCGGCGACCGCCACCGCCCAGTCGTCCCCGGCGCCGCCCGAGACCGAGGCGTACGCGCAGGCGTCCGCGCGCGCGCACGGCGCGGGGCCGGTCAGCAGCAGGGCCAGGGCGGCGGTCGAAAGCAGCCGCTGCGCCAAGTGGGTTACGTGCACGCCCAGGATCATCCGGCCCGGCGGGCCGCTCGGCCATGAGACCGGCTCGGATTCGCCTGATGGGGGGAGGTTGACCGGGTTTGCGTTTGGAACCGCCGGGGGCGGTTCGGCGGGGGGCGGGAAAATTCTTTCGCAGGCTTTTGAACGTTCCGGGGGCCGCCACGCGTACCTAGGACCATGAGAGGCGCACCCAGGCGCCACAACCAGCAGAGAACCAACTGGAGTTGACATGGCAACCTGGCGCAACGCCTCGCTCGCGGTGACGGCGGCGGCAGTACTGGCACTCACGGCGACGGCGTGCGGCCAGGACAAGGGAAGTGCCTCGCCCAAGGGCCAGTCGGTCGGCAACGCCGCCCCGGCCGCGGGCAGCGGAAACGGCTACGGATACGGAGACGCGGGCTACGGCTCGGGGTCCGGCACCGCCAATCAGGCGGCCGCCAAGGCGGCCGGACAGCTCACGGTGTGGGACAGCAAGGAACTCGGCAAGGTGGTCACCGACAGCGCCGGAATGACCCTCTACCGCTTCGACAAGGACACCGCCAGTCCGCCCAAGTCGAATTGCGACGGCGACTGCGCGAAGCTCTGGCCGGCCGTGCCCGCGGGCAGCGTCACAGCGGCTCCCGGCACCGACGCGAGCCTCATCGGTGAGGTGACCCGTACCGACGGCGCCAAGCAGCTGACGATCGCCGGCTGGCCGATGTACCGGTACACCAAGGACACCAAGAACGGTGACGCGAACGGGCAGGGCGTGGGCGGCACCTGGCACGCCTCGGCCCCCGACGGCAAGAAGGCGGCGCCCTCCGCGGACAGCTCCGATGCAGGGGCGGAGACGCCGAGCCTGCCGGGCCTGTCGGTCCGTAACGACGCCAAGCTCGGCAAGATCATCGTCGACTCCCGCGGGATGACCGTCTACCGCTTCAAGAAGGACTCCGCCTGGCCCATGAAGTCGGCCTGTGTCGGTGACTGCCTCAAGAAGTGGCCGGTGGTCGCGCCGGTGGAGAAGAAGGACACCGAGGGCATCATCCAGAAGGGCTTCGTCACCTTCGACCGGCCCGACGGCATCAAGCAGCAGTCCATCAACTGCTGGCCCGTCTACACCTACGCCGGCGACAGCAAGCCCGGTGACACCAACGGCCAGGGTGTGGGCGGCACTTGGTGGGCCGTCTCGCCCGAGGGAAAGCTGATCGCCACCACCAAGTAACCCCCCCAAGGCCGTCGGCCCGTCACCGTGTCCCCCGCGCGGTGGCGGGCTCGACGCATGTTCCGGAGGATGTGACCGAACTTGTGTGTGACCAATAACGGATCGGCATTTTCCGTTTTCACTCGCCCTCCTGGCTGACGATCAGTAGCCTCAGCTCGAACACTGACCATGCACATGGCCACCACACCCCCTGCGGCGAGCTGTTGGAGACATAGATGGAGCGTCCTGCCTGGGCCCCTACGGGCATCGACATCTCGGTGCCGAGTGTGTCCCGCATCTACGACTACTACCTGGGCGGCTCGCACAATTTCGAGGTCGACCGGGAAGCCGCGCGCAAGGCCATGGAGTTCATCCCCGGACTGCCCAAGGTGATGCAGGCGAACCGGGCGTTCATGCGGCGGGCGGTCCGTTTCGCCCTGGATGAGGGCATCACGCAGTTCCTGGACATCGGCTCGGGCATCCCGACGTTCGGCAACGTCCACGAGGTCGCCCAGAGCGGCGCCACCGAGGCGCGGGTCGTCTACGTCGACCACGACCCGGTCGCCGTCGCGCACAGCAGGGCCGTCCTGGACGGCAACGAGCGGGCGGGCGTGCTCGCCGCCGATCTGCGCAAGCCGCAGGACATCCTCACCAGCCCCGAGGTCGGCAGCCTGCTCGACCTGGAACAGCCGGTCGCCCTGCTCCTGGTGGCCGTCCTCCACTTCGTGGAGGACTCGGACGACCCGCGCGCCGCCGTCGCCGAGCTGCGCGACGCGCTCGCCCCCGGCAGCCTGCTGATCCTCACCCACGCCGCGTACGAGGGCATCCCGCTCAGCGAGGACCGGGCCGGCGGAGCGGTGGGCGTCTACCGCAACATCCGCAACCCGCTGGTCATGCGGACGAGCGACGAGATCGCCACGTTCTTCGACGGGTTCGAGATGATCGCGCCCGGTCTGGTGCAGATGCCGATGTGGCGCCCGGAGTCCTCGCCGGAGCAGGAAGACCCCTATGCCTTCTCGGGGTTCGCCGGCGTGGGACGCATAGCGTGAGCACCCCGACCCGCACGGACGGGCAGCCCGTCGATCCCGACGGCCCCGAGTCCCGGCTCAGACGGTTCGCCACGATCTGGAGCCGGGCCATCTTCCCGGTGACGGCCACGTCGCTGACCCGCCCCGAGTTCGAGCGCCATCTGCTGCCGCTGGCCCGCCGCCTCATCGAGGCGCTGCACCGCCGCCACTTCGACCCGGCGCCCGCACACGAGATCGGCGCCGGCCTGGTCGGCGCCCACTGCACCGACCCCGACGCGCTCAGCCGTACGCTCGGCGTGGTCGACTCCTATCTCGTCCTGTACTGCGGTACGGGCGGCGACCTGCGGGCCGAGGAGGCTCGGGCCCGCTGCGCCCGCCTCCAGCACGCGCTGGCCGCCGGGTTCGCCCAGGCGCTGCGCGAGCGCACCCTGAGCGAGCAGGAGGCCATCGCCCGCTCCGCGCTCGCCGCGCGCAGCGCCGCCGAGGAGGCCCTGCACACCACCGAGACGCGGTTCCGCGCGATCTTCGAGGGAGCCGCCGTCGGCATCGGCATCGCCGACCTCGAAGGCCGCGTCCTGGAGGTCAACGAGACCCTCACCCGGATGTTCGGCGGCGTCGAGGGGCAGATCCGCAGCCGCAACGTCAGCGAGTGGGTGCACCCCGAGGACGCGCCGCAGGTCTGGAAGCTCTACGAGGAGCTGGTCCGGGGCGAGCGCGACCACTACCGGGTCGAGAAGCCGTACTACCGCGGCGACGGCACCGTCCTGTGGACCAATCTGACGGTCTCGCTGCTGCGCGACGCCGAGGGACGCCCGCAGTACCAGCTGGCCCTCCTGGAGGACACCACCGAGCGGCGGCTGCTGAATCTGCGGCTGCGCTACGAGGCCACCCACGACGCCCTGACCGGCCTGCCCAACCGCACCCTGTTCTTCGAGCGCCTGGACAAGGCGCTCGCGGCGGGCGAGGGCAAGCGCTTCGGGCTCTGCTACCTCGACCTCGACGGGTTCAAGGCGGTCAACGACAGCCTCGGCCACTCGGCGGGCGACCGGCTCCTGGTGGAGGTCGCCGACCGGCTGCAGAGCTGTGCGACCGGGCCCGGCGAGATGGTGGCGCGGCTCGGCGGCGACGAGTTCGTGGCCCTGACCACCGGCACCGACACCCTGCGCGAGGTCGATGAACTGGCCTCCCGCATCCTCGGCGTGCTCTCCGTGCCGATCCGCCTTGAGGGCCGCGAGCTCACCGTGCGCGGCTCGATCGGTGTGGTCGAGGGCCCGGCGGACGAGCGCGGCCCGGCGGAGGTGCTGCGCAGCGCCGACATCACGATGTACCGGGCCAAGGCGGCGGGCGGCAACCGCTTCGAGCGGGCCGACCCGGAGGCCGACGCCCGTGCGATCACCCGGCACGGGCTCACCAACGCGCTGCCGGCCGCGCTGGAGCGCGGTGAGTTCTTCATCGAGTACCAGCCGCTGGTGCACCTGGGCGACGGCAGTGTGCACGGGGCGGAGGCGCTGGTGCGCTGGTCGCATCCGCAGCACGGCGTGCTCGGCCCGGACCGGTTCATCCCGCTCGCCGAGCACACCGGTCTGATCGTGCCGCTCGGCCGCTGGGTGATGGCGGAGTCCGTACGCCAGGCGAGGTTCTGGCAGGAGCGCCACCCGGGCTCGCGGGCGGGCGGCCCGCTGCGGATCAATGTGAACCTCTCGCCGACGCAGCTGCACCACCCCGGTCTGGTGGCCGACACGGTGGAGGTACTGGAGCGGTCGGGCCTGGAGCCGGGCGCCCTGTGCCTGGAGGTCACCGAGTCCGCCCTGATCGGCGCGGACGATGATCTGCTGAAGCCGCTGCGCCAGCTCGCGGACATGGGCGTGGACATCGCCCTGGACGACTTCGGCACCGGCTACTCCAACCTGGCGAACCTGCGCCGGCTCCCGGTGAGCGTGCTGAAACTGGACCGCTCCTTCACCCAGTCCATGCAGCAGCACCCGGCCGACCCGGTCGACATCAAGATCGTCGAGGGGATCGTGTCACTGGCCCACAGCCTGCAACTGGCCGTCACCGTCGAGGGCGTGGAGACCGGGGCGCAGGCCGAGCAGCTGCGCGAGCTGGGCTGCGACACCGCCCAGGGCTGGTACTACGCCCGCCCCGGCGCCCCGGACCGCATTCACTCACTGGCGCTCACCGACGCCGTCTGACCCGTACCGGTACTGAGGGGCGGGGTCTGCCCCCCGGCCGGGCGCGCGTCGTCCGGCGGGGGTCAGAGCCCGACCCTGAGCAGGACCCGCTGCAACTCCCGTGCGGCGCGCGGCGGGTCCACGTCGCTGCGGTGGGCCAGCGCGATCGTGCGGCGCAGGCCCGGGCGGGCCAGCGGGGTCACCCGCAGATCGCGGCCCGCCCGCGCGGCCACCATGCTCGGCACCACCGCGATGCCGAGCCCGGCCCGTACGAAGCCGAGCACCGCGTCCATCTCGCCGCCCTCGACCGTGAACACCGGCTCGAAGCCCTCGGCGCGGCAGGCCGCCACGGTGAGCTCCCGCAGGTCGTAGCCGTGCCGGAACATGACGAGCGGCGCGTCGCGCAGATCGCGGATGTGGACCCGCCCGCCGGTGCCGGGGGCGGGTCCGGCGGCGGCCGAGACCACCACCAGGTCCTCGTGGAGGAGCTCGACGCTGGTCAGCGCGGGGGAGCCGGGAGGCAGCGGAAGGACCACCAGGGCGAGGTCGAGCGCGCCGCGCGCCAGCTCCCGTACGAGGTCGTGCGAGCCGCCCTCCTCGATCAGGAGCTGGATGCCCGGATGGCGGCTGTGGAAGGCGCGCAGCACGTCCGGCAGCAGGCCGGTGCACAGGCTCGGGGTGGCGCCGAGCCGGACCCGGCCGCGGCGCAGCTGCGCCAGCTCCTGCACCTCGATCCGGGCGGTGTCCGCGTCGGCCAGGATGCGGCGGGCCAGCGGCAGCAGCGACTCGCCCGCGTCGGTCAGGGCGATGTTGCCCCGGGCGCGGCTGAACAGCTCGGCGCCCAGCTCCTTCTCCAGCGCCCTGATCTGCTGGGAGAGCGAGGGCTGCGAGACATGGACCTGCTCGGCGGCGCGGGTGAAGTGGCGGGTCTCCGCGACGGCCACGAAATACAGGAGCTGCTGGAACTGCATGGGCCCACGATAGGCCAGGGCTATCGAATTGAGCGCATTCATGTCTTGGACCTCTCGGGACCTCCGGCCCTAGCGTCTATGACATGGCTCTGGCAACGCGGACGGACCGAAAACCGTCCTTGACGCGCACCGTGTGGGACTCCACCGTGGGCAAGAAGGCGGTCATGGCCGTCAGCGGCATGATCATGCTGACGTATCTGGCCGTCCACATGTTCGGCAACCTCAAGATCTTCTTCGGGGCGGGCGACTTCAACGGGTACGCGCACTGGCTGCGCACCGTCGGCGAGCCCTTCCTGCACTACGAGTGGGCGCTCTGGATCATCCGGGTGGTGCTGGTCGCCGCCGTCGTCGCGCACGCGGTCTCCGCGTACCAGCTGAGCCGGCGCGACATCAGGGCGCGCCCCGACAAGTACGTGCACCGCCGCCCCCGCGCGAGCTACGCCACCCGCACCATGCGCTGGGGCGGCGTCATCCTCGGCCTGTTCATCGTCTGGCACGTCCTGGACCTGACCACCGGGACCGTGCACTCCGGCGGCTTCCAGTCCGGGCACCCGTACCAGAACGTGGTGGACACCTTCTCCACCTGGTACGGCAACACCGTCTACATCGTGGCGATGCTCGCCCTCGGCCTCCACGTCCAGCACGGCTTCTGGAGCGCCGCCCAGACCCTCGGCGCCGGCAGCGCGGCCCGCGACCGGATCCTCAAGACCCTCGCCAACGTTCTCGCGCTGGTGCTGACCCTCGGATTCATCTCCGTCCCCGTCGCCGTCATGACCGGAGTGGTGAGCTGAATGACCTCATCCATCGACTACACGCTCTACGCGCTCGGCGAGCCGATCGCCGACACCAAGGCACCCTCGGGACCCGTCGCCGAACGCTGGGACACCCGCCGCTTCGAGGCGAAGCTGGTCAACCCGGCCAACCGCCGCAAGCACACCGTGATCGTCGTCGGCACCGGGCTCGCGGGCGGCTCGGCCGGCGCGACCCTGGCCGAACAGGGCTACCACGTCGTCCAGTTCTGCTTCCAGGACTCCCCGCGCCGCGCCCACTCCATCGCCGCGCAGGGCGGCATCAACGCGGCCAAGAACTACCGCAACGACGGCGACTCCATCCACCGCCTCTTCTACGACACCGTCAAGGGCGGCGACTTCCGGGCGAGGGAGTCCAACGTCCACCGCCTCGCCCAGATCTCCGTCGAGATCATCGACCAGTGCGTGGCCCAGGGCGTGCCCTTCGCCCGTGAGTACGGAGGACTCCTCGACACCCGCTCCTTCGGCGGCGTCCAGGTCTCCCGTACGTTCTACGCGCGCGGCCAGACGGGCCAGCAACTGCTGCTCGGCGCCTACCAGGCGCTCTCGCGGCAGATCGCGGCCGGCAACGTGGAACTGCACGCCCGCACCGAGATGCTCGACCTGATCGTGGTGGACGGAAAGGCGCGCGGCATCGTCGCCCGCGACCTGGTCACCGGCCGGATCGACACCTACTTCGCGGACGCGGTGGTCCTGGCCAGCGGCGGCTACGGCAACGTCTTCCACCTCTCCACCAACGCCATGAACTCCAACGCCACCGCCGTGTGGCGGGCCCACCGGCGCGGCGCCCACTTCGCCAACCCCTGCTTCACCCAGATCCACCCCACCTGCATCCCGCGCACCGGCGAGCACCAGTCCAAGCTCACCCTGATGAGCGAGTCGCTGCGCAACGACGGCCGGATCTGGGTGCCGAAGGCCCAGGGCGACACCCGCCCCGCGGCCGAGATCCCCGAGGACGAGCGCGACTACTACCTGGAGCGTATCTACCCCTCCTTCGGCAACCTCGTCCCGCGCGACATCGCCTCGCGCGCCGCCAAGAACGTCTGCGACGAGGGCCGCGGCGTCGGCCCCGGCGGCCAGGGGGTCTATCTCGACTTCGCGGACGCCATCGCGCGGATGGGGCGCGACAAGGTCGAGGAGCGGTACGGCAACCTCTTCGAGATGTACGAGCGGATCACCGCCGAGAACCCGTACGAGGTGCCGATGCGGATCTATCCCGCCGTGCACTACACGATGGGCGGGCTGTGGGTCGACTACGACCTCCAGACCACCGTTGCGGGTCTGTTCGCGATCGGGGAGGCCAACTTCTCCGACCACGGCGCCAACCGGCTCGGCGCCTCGGCCCTGATGCAGGGCCTGGCGGACGGCTACTTCGTACTCCCCTCCACGATCAACGACTATCTGGCGCGCAACCCGCACCAGGAGCCGGTCACCGCCGAGCACCCGGCGGTCACGGAAGCGGTCGCCGACACCGAGGACCGGCTCAACCTGCTCCTGGCGGTGAACGGCGACCGCACCCCCGACTCCTTCCACCGCGAGATCGGTGAACTGATGTGGGAGTACTGCGGAATGGCCCGCACCGAGGAGGGGCTGCGCAAGGCCCTCGAACGGATCCCGCAGATCCGTGAGGAGTTCTGGCGCCGCGTCAAGGTCCCGGGCACGGGCGAGGAGTTCAACCAGTCGCTGGAGAAGGCCAACCGCATCGTCGACTACCTGGAGCTCGCCGAGCTCATGTGCCTCGACGCACTGCACCGCGCCGAGTCCTGCGGCGGCCACTTCCGCGAGGAGTCCCAGACCCCCGACGGCGAGGCGGCCCGGCGCGACGAGGAGTTCTCGTACGCGGCCGCCTGGGAGTTCACGGAGACCGGCACCGCCCCCGTCCTGCACAAGGAAGACCTCGTCTTCGAGTACGTCCACCCCACCCAGCGGAGCTACGCATGAAGCTCACCCTGCGCGTCTGGCGGCAGAAGAACGCCGGCGCCGACGGAGCGATGTCCACCTACGAAGTGGACGGCATCTCGGCCGACATGTCCTTCCTGGAGATGCTCGACACGCTCAACGAGGAACTCATCCTGGGCGGCGAGGACCCGGTCGCCTTCGACCACGACTGCCGCGAGGGCATCTGCGGCGCGTGCAGCCTGGTCATCAACGGTGACGCGCACGGACCCGAGCGCACCACCACCTGCCAGCTGCACATGCGGGCGTTCCGGGACGGCGACACCATCGACGTCGAGCCGTGGCGGGCGGCCGCCTTCCCGGTCGTCAAGGACCTGGTGGTGGACCGCTCGGCCTTCGACCGGATCATCCAGGCGGGCGGCTACATCAGCGTCCCGACGGGAGCCGCGCCCGAGGCGCACGCCACGCCGGTGCCCAAGCCGGACGCCGACTTCGCCTTCGAGCACGCCGAGTGCATCGGCTGCGGCGCGTGCGTGGCGGCCTGCCCCAACGGCTCGGCCATGCTGTTCACCTCGGCCAAGGTCAACCACCTCAACGTGCTGCCGCAGGGCGCGCCCGAGCGCGAGACCCGGGTGCTCGACATGGTCGGCCGGATGGACGCGGAGGGCTTCGGCGGCTGCACCCTCACCGGCGAGTGCGCCACCGCCTGCCCCAAGGGCATTCCGCTGCCGTCGATCGCGGCGATGAACAAGGAGTGGCTGCGGGCGACCAGGAAGGCGAGGAAGGCCGGCCGCTGAGGCGCCGCCGAGGAGTGGGGGGGGGGCCCCGGGCGGGGGGGCGGGGGCGCCCCCCCGCGGGCGGCGACCCCCCGGGGGGGGGTGTGGGTGTGGGGGGGGGGGGGGGGTGGGTTAA
>NZ_JBHWUR010000002.1:83340-216706 GCF_042737755.1 Streptomyces sp. NPDC059994 | reverse complement strand
TAATACCACCCGGGGGCCCCGTGTAGGGGGTGCCGGCCCGCCCGGGGGGGCCCCCCGGTGTGGGGGGGGGCGCCGGGGGCGGGGGGCCGGGGCCACGCCCCTTGGCGTACGGCTCAGCCGGTGACGGTGATCTGCTGGGCCGGGTCGGTGGTGTCGGTGACGTCGTAGGTGGCCGAGAAGGTGGCCGTCTGGTTGCCCGTGGGGCAGAGGAAGCCGCCCGTTCCGGTGGCCGCCACGGGCGCGTTGGCGATGGCGAGTCTGGACGGTGAGCCGTTGGTCCAGGTGCCCGCGACAGTGCTGGGGCCGCCGGGCGACGCGGTGAGCGTGCAGTTGGCGAGGCCGCTCGTCTTGATGACGACCCCGCCCTTCGGCATGGTGAGCCCGGCTGAAACCGGCGAGCCGTACTGGGCGGAGATGCTCCACTGGCCGTTCGTCGCGTTGCTGGTGACGGTCACGCCGACGCCGAAGATGCTGGTGGTGCAGCCGCTGAAGGAAGGCGGGTTGATGGCGGCGGAGACGGGTCCGGCGGCGTTGTGGTTGCCGGGGGCGGCCGGGACCTGGTTGGTGCTCGTGCCACTGGGGACCGACGCCGAGACCGTACAGGTCATGGTGGTGGAACCGGCGGTGAAGGTGGCCTTGCCGTTGAGCTTGGCGGCGAAGGAGTGGCCGGCCGGGGTCACCGTGGTGGAACCGGCCACGAGGGCGTCGGCGGCGTTGGCGGCGCCGAAGGTGAGAGCGGCCGCGGCGGCCATGAGGGCGGCGGGCACACGGAATCTGCGGGTTGCCATGGGGGGCTCCTCGGTCGAACGATTTCGATGGGGTGGGGGTGCGAGGAGGAACTCAGGTGAAGTCGAACCCTGGTGAACTTGAGAGTAAGTCCGCTTTTTCGGACCGAACAGCCGCGGATTCGCCATGAATTGACGGACCATCAGCTTGCTGGTCGGTGAGCTTCTGCTACTGATCGTCCGGTGCGGTACCGCGCCCTGTAAGGGGGGCGGGGAACCGTGCGACCAGCCACGGACGGCCCGCGGTCGAATCACCGCACTTCCAGCGGAGCGCTCAGCGCCTTCGCCAGATACGGGGCCGTGCGCCCGGCCCCCGCCGACGCGACCTCGCGCGGCGGACCCGCCGCCACGACCCTGCCGCCCTCGTCGCCGCCGCCCGGCCCGAGGTCTACCACCCAGTCGGCGCCCGCCACCACGCTCATGTCGTGCTCGACGACCACTACCGAGTGGCCCGCGTCGACCAGGCCGTGCAACTGGCGCAGCAGCACCTCGACATCGGCCGGGTGCAGCCCGGTCGTGGGCTCGTCCAGGAGGTACAGGGTGTGGTCGCGCCGTGCCCTCTGGAGCTCGGCAGCCAGCTTGATGCGCTGGGCCTCGCCGCCGGAGAGCTCGGTGGCGGGCTGGCCCAGGCGCAGATAGCCCAGGCCCACGTCGAGCAGCGCGGTCAGACTGCGGGCGGCGGCCGGGGTGTCGGCGAAGAACTCGGCCGCCGCCTCCACCGTGAGGTCGAGCACCTCGGCGATGGTGCGGCCCCGGTGGGTGACCTCCAGCGTCTCCGGGTTGTACCGGGCGCCGTGGCAGTCCGGGCAGGGCGCGTACGTACTCGGCAGGAACAGCAGCTCCACCGAGACGAACCCCTCGCCCTGGCAGGTCTCGCAGCGCCCGCCCGGGACGTTGAAGGAGAACCGGCCCGCCTTGTAGCCGCGCGCCCTCGCCTCCTCGGTGGCGGTGAAGAGCTTGCGTACGACGTCGAAGAGGCCGGTGTACGTGGCGAGGTTGGACCGGGGCGTGCGGCCGATCGGCTTCTGATCGACCGTCACCAGCCGCTCCACACCCGGGAGTTCCTCGGTGACCTCGCCCACCAGCGTGGACTTCCCGGAGCCCGAGACGCCGGTCACCGCCGTGAAGACGCCCAGCGGCAGCTCGGCCGTCAGGCCGCGCAGATTGTGCCGGGTCACCGGGCCGACGTTCAGCCATCCGGAGGGCTCGCGCACCTCGCGTACGGGCGCGGGCGCCGCGTCGAAGAGGAAGCGGCGGGTCTGCGACTCGGCCACTTCGGCCAGTGCGTGCGGCGGGCCGCTGTGCAGCACCTGACCGCCGTGCACCCCGGCGAGCGGGCCCACGTCCACCAGCCAGTCGGCGTGCCGCATCACATCGAGGTGGTGCTCGACGACGAACACCGAGTTCCCGGCCGCCTTCAGCCGGTCGAGGACCGTGAGCAGGGCCTCCGTGTCGGCCGGGTGCAGCCCCGCCGACGGCTCGTCCAGGACGTACACCACGCCGAAGAGCCCCGACCGCAGCTGGGTCGCGAGCCGCAGCCGCTGGAGCTCCCCGGCGGAGAGGGTGGGTGCGGTCCGGTCCAGGCTGAGATAGCCGAGGCCGAGCTCGGTGACGGGGTCGATCCGGCTCAGCAGATCGGCCGTCAGGACCTCGGCCGTGGGCCCGCCGTCGGCTGAACGAAGCACACCCGCAAGGGAGTTGAGTGGGAGGGCGGCCAGTTCCGCGATGGTGCTGCCCGCGAAGGTGACCGCCAGGGCCTGCGGCCGCAGCCGGCTGCCGCCGCAGACCGGGCAGTCGGCTGCGGTGAGGAACCGCTCGGCCTTCGTCCGCAGCGTCGGACTCTTGCTCTCGGCGAACGTCTTCATCACATAGCGGTGGGCGCTCATGTACGTGCCCTGGTACGGGCGTTGGATACGGTTCGCCTCGCGCACCGGGTGCACGGTGACCACCGGCTGCTCGTCCGTGAACAGGATCCACTCGCGGTCCGCCGGGTCGAGCTCGCGCCAGGGCCGGTCGACGGCGTACCCCAGCGTGTCGAGGACGTCGCGCAGGTTCTTGCCCTGCCAGGCGCCCGGCCAGGCCGCGATGGCGCCGTCGCGGATGGACAGCGACGGGTCGGGGACGAGGAGCTCCTCGCTGGTGCGGTGGACGCGGCCCAGACCGTGGCACTCGGGGCAGGCGCCGACGGCCGTGTTGGGCGAGAAGGAGTCCGAGTCCAGGCGCGCGGCGCCGGCCGGGTAGGTGCCCGCGCGGGAGAACAGCATCCGCAGCGAGTTGGAGAGCGTGGTGACCGTGCCGACCGAGGAGCGCGAGGTCGGGGACGAGCGCCGCTGCTCCAGCGAGACGGCGGGCGGCAGCCCCGAGATCTCCGCGACCTTCGGCGCGCCCACCTGGTGGATCAGCCGCCGGGCGTACGGAGCCACCGACTCGAAGTAGCGCCGCTGGGCCTCCGCGTAGATCGTCCCGAAGGCGAGCGAGGACTTCCCCGAACCGGAGACCCCGGTGAAGACCGCCAGCGCGTCCCGGGGGATGTCCACGTCGACCCCGCGCAGATTGTGCTCGCGCGCGCCCCGTACCCGTACGTACGGGTCATGGGGGCGGTCTGCTTCGGTCCGTCCGGTGGGGCTTTGCATACCGGAATTCTAGGCGGCGCGGCCGGCCGTGCCCGCGAGCCGGGCGAGCCGCCGGTAGGAGTCCAGCATCGCGCCCCGGTCGTACGTACTGGTCGTGACCAGGAACTCGTCGGCCGCGCTGCGCGAGAGCAGCTTCTCCAGGGCGTCGGCGACCTCGTCCTCGGTGCCGTGGATCTGGCCGCGCCGGGCCTCCTCGAAGAGCGCGCGTTCGCGGTCGGTCATCCGCAGCGCCAGGATCTCCTCGGCGGGGGAGAGCGGCGGGAACTCGCCCCGGGTGCGCGAGTGCGCCGTCGACCAGGCCTCGGGCAGCAGGATGCGGCGGGCCTCCTCGGTGGTGCCGGCCACGGCGACCGTGCCGGAGACCACCACGTACGGGCGGTCGTTCCACGCGGACGGGCGGAACGTGTCGCGGTAGTCGTCGATGGCGCGCAGCATGGCGTCCTCGCCGCGCACATCGGCGATGACCAGGGCGAGACCGGCACTGGCGGCGAGCTGCGCGCCCTGTCCGGTGGCGAGGACGAACGCGGGAACCCGGAGCCCCTCGGCCGGGCGGGCGTGCACCTGGGGGTGGGCCGTCTGCGTACCGTCGAAGTAGCCGAGGAGTTCGGTCAGCCGGCCCGCGAAGTCGTCGGCGTCCTTCTTGTCGCGGCCGAGCGCCTTGCGGATGCCGTCCGTGAACCCGACCGACCGCCCCAGGCCCATGTCGACGCGGCCGGGGAAGAGGGACTCAAGGACCCCGAACTGCTCGGCCACCACCAGCGGTTGGTGGTTGGGGAGCATCACACCGCCCGTGCCGACCCGGATCGTGGAGGTGGCGGCGGCTACGGCCGCGGCGAGCACGGTCGGCGCGGAGCCCGCGACACCCGGCACGCTGTGGTGCTCCGAGACCCAGAAGCGGTGGTAGCCGAGCCGCTCGGCCTCCTGCGCGAAGGCCACGGTGTCCCGCAGCGCCTGCGGGCCGTCGTGCCCCGCGCGGATGCGGGAGCGGTCAAGGACGGAGAAGCGCGTCGACGCGATCACTGAGCTCACACACCCTTCAACGTCTGTGCCGCGCCAGGATTCCCTAGGGTGGGCGCATGACGGAGAACAGCAGGCCACTGGCCGTATTCGACCTGGACGGCACGCTTGCGGACAGCGGCCACCGGCAGCACTTCCTGGAGGGCGCTAAGCGGGACTGGGCGGCCTTCTTCGCCGCGGCTCCGGCCGATCCGCCGCTGGCGGAGGGGATCGCGCTGTGCCTGGCGGCCGCCGAGGAGTGCGAGGTCGTCTACCTCACCGGGCGGCCGGAGCGCTGCCGAAGGGACACCCGGGCGTGGCTGGCCGCGCAGGGCCTGCCCGACGGGACGGTCCACATGCGGCCCAACGCCGACCGCAGGCCCGCCCGGACGACCAAGCTGGAGCTCCTGCGCCGGCTCGGCGCCGGCCGTGAGGTGCGGATGCTGGTGGACGACGACGAGCTGGTGTGCGACGCCGCCGAACGGGCCGGCTTCCGGGTCGTACGGGCCCGGTGGGCCGCCCCGTCCGAGGCGCTGAAGGACGCGCAGGAGCGGGAGGGGCGGACCTGAGCGGGCGGGGCCTCCCGGCCCTCACACCTCCTGGTCGTCGTCCAGCCGGAAACCGACCTTCAAGCCGACCTGGTAGTGCTCGATCTGCCCGTCGGCGATCTGGCCGCGTACTTGAGTGACCTCGAACCAGTCGAGATTCCTCAAGGTCTGCGACGCGCGGGCGACGCCGTTGCGAATGGCCTGGTCGACGCCCTCGGGGGAGGTGCCGACGATCTCGGTGACGCGGTACGTGTGGTTGGACATGGAGGTGCACTCCTCTTCGTCGCGTCCCTCCACCGTGCCCCACCTCGCGCCGCTTCGCGAGGCGTCGGCGGGGCCCGGGTGCGGCCTCGGTTCCGTAACAAGGGTTGACCGGCCCATTGGTACAGACCAAAATCGGCCGCACCCGAACCAGCCGACCGCGCTCTCCCCCGGAAGAGCCGTCTGCGCTTTCCCCACGTCGGGTCATGACTGCCCGTGCCATGACGCAGAAGGTGACCGCCGTGAAGAACCGCTTCCTCCATGCCCCCGTCGTGCTCGCCACGGCCCTCGCACTCGGCGGCTGCGGCGCGCTGCCGGGGGTGGGCGGGGACTCCACCACCACCGTCACCGTGTGGCTGATGAAGGACAGCGCCTCCGATGAATTCATCGAGCGGTTCACCGACGAGTTCGAGAAGGAACACCGCTCGGTCAAGCTGCACGTACGGATCCAGGAGTGGACCGGCATCGGCCAGAAGGTGACCACCGCCCTCAAGACGGGCGAGGTGCCCGACGTCGTCGAGGTCGGCAACACCCAGGTCTCCCAGTACGCGGCGAGCGGCGGGCTGCTCGACCTCACCCTGGAGTCGCTGCGCGACTGGGGCAGCAAGGACTGGCTGCCGGGCCTCGCCGAACCCGGCAAGGTCGACGGAGTCCAGTACGGCATTCCCTGGTACGCGGCGAACCGCGTCGTCATCTACAACAAGGACCTGTTCGACGCGGCGGGCATCAGCAAGGCCCCGAAGACCCGCGCCGAGTGGCTGAGCGACACGGACAAGCTGAACACCGGCGCCACCCAGGGCATCTACCTCGCCGGACAGGACTGGTACACCCTCGCCGGGTTCGTCTGGGACGAGGGCGGCGAGCTCGCCCAGGAGAGCGCCGGGGAGTGGACCGGCACCCTCGCCACGCCCGCCGCGCTGCGCGGCATGGACTTCTACCGCCGCCTCCAGGCGCTCGGCGACGGCCCCAAGAACGCCGACGAGGCCACGCCCCCGCAGGCCGAGGTCTTCGCCAAGGGCAGGGTCGCCCAGATCATCGCCGTCCCGGGCACCGCCAAGGCCATCCAGAAGGCCAACCCCGCCCTCGCCGACAAGCTCGGCTACTTCCCCATCCCCGGCAGGACCGCGGCCCAGCCGGGCGCGGTCTTCACCGGCGGCTCGGACCTCATCGTGCCCAAGCGGTCCGCGCACCACACCGAGGCCGTGAAGGTGGTCAAGGCGCTGGCCGGGGAGAAGTGGCAGCAGGACCTCGCCGCCGCCATGAGCTACGTACCGAACAAGCCCGCGCTCGCGGCCGCCGTGGAGGACCAGGCGGGCACGGCCGCGATGGCGCAGGGCGCGGCCCGGGGCAGGGCCACGCCCAACTCGCCCCAGTGGGCCGCCGTCGAGGCCGACAACCCGATCAAGCCGTACATGACCGCCGTGCTCACGGGAGCCGACCCGAGGACGGCGGCCAGGACGGCCTCCTCGCGGATCAGCTCGCTGCTGTTCCCCTGACCGGGTCGGCCGCGGCCCCGCCCACGGTCGCCAGCGACAGCGCGAACCGGCCGTCGGCGTCGGTCCACCAGTGGGTGGCCGTCAGCCCGGCAGCCGCCAGCTCGGCCCGCACGCCCTCACGGCGGAACTTTGCCGAGATCTCGGTCCGCAGCTCCTCGCCCTCCTCGAAGCGGACGACGAGATCCAGCTCGGGGATCTTCACGGTGAGGTCGGCGCGGGCCCGCAGCCGCATCTCGATCCACTCGTCGCGGGCGTTCCAGCGCGCCACGTGCGAGAAGTCGTCGAGGTCGAAGTCCGCGCCGAGCTCGCGGTCGATGACGGCGAGGACGTTCTTGTTGAACTCGGCCGTCACCCCCCGCGCGTCGTCGTACGCCCGCACCAGGACCGACTCCTCCTTCACCAGGTCGGTGCCGAGCAGGAAGCTGTCGCCCGGCTCCATCACCGCGGCGACCGACGCCAGGAACTCCGCGCGCTCGGCGGGCAGCAGATTGCCGACCGTGCCGCCGAGGAACACCACCAGGCGCGGCCCCGGGGCGGCGGGCAGGTCGAGCGGCCGGGTGAAGTCGGCGATCAACGCGTGCACGTCGAGCTTCGGCCGCTCCTCGATCAGCGCCTCGGCCGCCCCGGTCAGGGCGCTCTCGCTGACGTCCACCGGAATGTACGTGAGCGGGTCCGGCAGCGCGTCGAGCAGCAGCCGGGTCTTCTCCGAGGAGCCCGAGCCCAGCTCGACCAGGGTGCGGGCCCCGGAGGCGGCCGCGATCTCGGCGGCGCGCCGGGTGAGGATCTCCCGCTCGGCGCGCGTCGGGTAGTAGTCGTCGAGCCGGGTGATCTCCTCGAACAGCTCGCTGCCCCGGGCGTCGTAGAACCACTTGGGCGGCAGGGTCTTGGGCGTACCCGTCAGCCCGTGCAGCACATCGGCGCGCAACGCGGCCCCGGTGGCGTCCTCGGGCAGGGCGCGGGTCAGCTGGAACGGGTGGGACTCGTGCACGAGGAAGGCTCCTTGAGGGGGGTCAGTACAAGGTCGGTACGGGTCGCGGACAGCAGGGTGCGGTCGGGGACCTCGTGCCAGTGCGGATCGTCGTCGTAGGGCTCCGAGGCGACGACCGTGCGTTCGCCCGGCCGGGCCAGGTACCACAGGGTGTCGCCCCAGGCCGTGGCGGCGATCGTGTCGCCGTCCGTGAGCAGCAGGTTCAGCCGCGAGCCGGGGGCCGCCCCGGCGACCTCGGTCACCGTCTCGGCGAGCGCCCGGCCCATCTCGTCGCCCGCCCGCAGCCGGTGCAGCAGCAGGGCCCACACCAGCGCGGAGTCACAGCGCGCCTCCAGCCGCAGCAGTTCCTCCGCGGGCAGGGCGGCAGCGAGCGGCGCGAGCGAGCCCGGCCAGCCCCTGACCGCCCCGTTGTGGCTGAACAGCCAGCGCCCGGCGGCATAGGGGGCGGCGGCCGCCTCGTCGTCCGCGCCCGGCTCGGTGGCGTCCCGTACCGCCGCGAGCAGCGCGCCGGTACGCACCACCCGGGCCAGGTCCGCGAACGACGGGTCGGCCCAGACCGGCCCCGGGCGGCGGTAGCGGCCCGGCACCGGGTCGCCCTCCGCGTACCAGCCGACCCCGAAGCCGTCGGCGTTGACCGTCCCGTAGCGCTGGTGGCGCGGCGCCCAGGACTGCCGGTACAGCGCGTGCGGCGGGCTCACCAGGAGCTCGCCGAGCGCCGAGGGCTCGCCCAGGAAAGCGATATGGCGGCACATCAGGCATCCCTCGCGGTCCGGAAACCGGCGAAGATCTGCCGCCGCACCGGAAGGTCCCAGTTGCGGAAGGTGCCCCGGCAGGCCACCTGGTCCACGGCGAACGAACCGCCCCGCAGCACCTTGTGGTCGGGTCCGAAGAACACTTCCGAGTACTCGCGGTAGGGGAACGCCACGAAGCCCGGGTAGGGCATGAAGTCGCTGGACGTCCACTCCCACACGTCACCGATCAACTGCCGTACACCCAGCGGGGACTCGCCCGCCGGATAGGCCCCGGCGGAGGCCGGGCGCAGATGGCGCTGGCCCAGGTTGGCGTGCTCGGAGGTGGGATCGGCGTCGCCCCACGGGTAGCGCCGGGAGCGGCCGGTGGCCGGGTCGTGCCGGGCCGCCTTCTCCCACTCCTCCTCGGTGGGCAGGCGTCGCCCGGCCCAGCGGGCGTACGCGTCCGCCTCGTACCAGCTCACATGGAGCACCGGCTCGTCCCGCGGTACGGGCTCGGTCACCCCGAACCGGCGGCGCAGCCACTCGCCGCCCTCCCGGCGCCAGAACAGCGGTGCCGTCAGCTCGTGTTGCCGGACCATGGCCCAGCCCTTGGGCTCCCACCAGCGCTCGTCGGTGTAGCCGCCGTCCTCGATGAACCGCAGATACATGCCGCAGGTCACCGGGGTGGTGTCGAGGTGGAAGGCCGGGACGATGCGGTGGTGGGCCGGGCGCTCGTTGTCCAGGGCCCACGGCTCGGCCGTGGTCCCCATGGTGAACGGGCCGCCGGGGATCAGGACTTCGGCGGGCAGGGCCGTGGTGGAGCCCGGCGGCGGCTCGGGGGCGGCGAGTGCCGCCGGGCCCTTGCGGAGCTGATGGGTGATCAGCATCGTCTCGTCGTGCTGCTGTTCGTGCTGGGCGATCATCCCGAAGGCGAAGCCCGCGTCGACGAGGCGGGGGCCGCCCTCCAGCGGGGCGCTCTCCAGGACGTCGAGGGCCCGGCCGCGCACCTCGGCGGCGTACCGGCGCGCCTCGGCGGGGGAGAGCAGCGGCAGCGAGGTCCGGCTGGCGCGGGGGTGCTCGAAGGCGTCGTACAGCGAGTCGATCTCCGGGCGCATCGCGTCCCGCCCGGCGACCGCCCGCAGCAGCCACTGCTCCTCCTGGTTGCCGATGTGCGCGAGGTCCCAGACCAGCGGCGACATCAGGGGCGAGTGCTGGGCCGTGAGGTCGTGGTCGTCGACGCAGGAGGTGAGCGTGGCGGTGCGCGCCCGCGCGGCGGTGAGCGCCGTCAGGGCGCGCCGGCGCAGCGCCTCCGGGTCGGTGGGGGCCGCTCCGGTCGTTTCGGGGCCGGTCATGAGGAGGTGTCCTTCCCGGGGGCGGGCGCGAACGAGGTGTCCGCGGGGGAGAGGCCCCGTGCGACATGGCGGTCCGTGAAGGCGGCGACCGCCTGACGGACCTCGGTGGTGGCGCCGAGCCGGGGCAGTGCCTCCAGCGCGGCCGCGAAGCAGAGCTCGGCCGCCTCCCGCAGTTCGGGGTCGGTGAGCCCGGAGCGGGCCGCGTCGACCCAGAGCGGGTTGCGCGGCGCGGGCTGCGATCCGGCCCTCTCCGCAAGGGATTTGACGGTCCGGTAGGCGGTCTCGGCCGCCTCCTGGTCGTCGAAGAGCGCGGTGGTCACCGCGAGCGGGACGATCCAGCCGTCCTCGCCCGGCTGCGCGTCGATCATGCGCAGTTCCAGGTGCCCGCGCGGCCGCACCGGCGGGAACAGGGTGGTCAGGTGGTATTCGAGGTCCTTGCGGGTGGCCCGGCGCGGCTCGCCCGTACGCAGCCACTCGCGGAAGGTGAGCCCCTCCGGCGCGTCCCAGGGGCCGTCGTCGGACCGGACGCACATCACCGGCGTGTCCAGCACGTGCGCGGCCCAGGCCGCCCGGGGCTCGGCGTCGAGCGGGGGCGCCAGCGACCGTACGGGGTCGATCGCGGTCCACACCGCCTGCCGGGAGGAGCGCCAGCCGGTGCGTCTGCCCTCCTGCCAGGGAGAGTTGGCGAACGCGGCCACCAGGACCGCGCCGAGGAGGTGGGCCAGCCGCCAGCGGCGCCCGAAGCCGAGCGGGCCCGGCTCCTCGTATCCGGCGTCGAGGCAGACCTGGACGGAGGCCGAGGCGCACATCATGGCCCGCCCGGCCGGGCCCGACCGGTCGAAGTGGGCTTCCATGGCGTCGTACCGGGGGTCGTGCAGAAAGCGGCGCGGCGGCTGCCACGGATCCTGGCCGAGCCCGGTGAGAGTGAGGTCCCTGGCACGAAGAGCGGCCCGGACGGCCGTCAGATCGGCCGCCACGGAGTCGATGCACTCCATGAGGGAAGCGGCGGGAAGCGAGCTGAGCTCCAGCTGGCCGCCGGGTTCGACGGTGAGTGCCGACCGCAGGGGGAGTTCCCTCAACGAGGCGTAGGCGGCGGCGAGTCGGTGGTGCTGAACGGGGAGGTGCGGGTCGTGCAGATCATGGACGAGCCACTCCACTTCGACACCGACGGCGCGAGGTGGGCCGTTCTTGAAGCAGATGCACCGAAGCAGATCGTCTGCTTCCGTTTCTGTGAACTGTTTGGTCAGCATGGTCGCTTCCCCAACTCGGGGCTGTTTTCGGTGCACTGTCCCACCTAAGCCACTGCCGTTATCTCGCACAAGAGTGCCCATCCGGACGGAAAGTATGTTGCGGGAGTGTTGTCCTGGCGTCAACGATGCTAGATATGAGTGCACGACTGCGCGACCTCGCGCGCCACAGCGTGGAGATCACCGAAGCCGGTGCGTACGAGACGCCCGGCGGGACCACGGTCTCGATCGCCGCCTGGCTGGCGGCGGCCGTCGAGGGAACCCGGCTCTTCGGCCCCGGCCCGGTGCCGGTGACGCCGGACTCCGACCGTTCCAGCGTATGCGCGGTGACCGGCGAGAGCAGCCTGGAGGCGGCCCGGCGCCTGGTGGGCGAGGGCCCTGGCGAGGTGGCCGTGCTGAACTTCGCCTCCGCCCGCAACCCCGGCGGCGGCTTCCTGAACGGCGCACAGGCCCAGGAGGAAGCGCTCTGCCGCTCCTCCGCGCTCTACCCGACACTGCTGCGGGCGCCCGGATTCTACGAGCACCACCGCGCCGACCGCGATGTCTTCTACACCGACCGGGTGATCCACTCGCCGGGTGTGCCGGTCTTCCGGGACGACCGGGGGCGGCTGCTCGACGAGCCGTTCCGGGTGGGCTTCCTGACCTCGCCCGCGCCCAACGCGGGAGTGATCCGCCGGCGCACCCCGGAGGCGGTGGACCGCATCCCACAGGCCCTCGCATCCCGCGCCGAGCGCGTTCTGGAGACGGCGGCCTCCTGCGGCTACCGGCGCCTGGTGCTCGGCGCCTGGGGCTGCGGCGTGTTCCGCAACGACCCGGCGCGCGTGGCGGGCGCCTTCCACGCCCACCTCACGGGCGGGGGCCGCTTCGCGCGCCACGTCGACGAGGTCGTCTTCGCGGTCCTGGACCGCACGGCGGACCGGGCGACGCTGCGGGCCTTCGAGACGGTGTTCGCGCAGGCGTGACGGGCGTCAGGCCCGCCGTGGGGTGAGTGTCGCCCCCCGCGGTTGCGCCGGACGGCGCAGCGAGCCGGGCCCGGAGGGCGGGCGGCGGCCAGGCTCAGGGGCATGATCATCCGAGCCTTCACGGCGCTGCTCGCCGCCCTCGTCGCCGTCCTCGCCGCGCCCCCGCCGGTGTCCGCCGCGGAACCCGCGCCGCCCCGCACCGTCTCCGGCTGGCTGCCGTACTGGGACCAGGAGGGCGCCTACCAGGACGCCCTGCGCCACGCGGACCAGCTGCACACCGTCAGCCCGTTCTGGTACCAGGCGATCAGCGCCGAGCGTATCGACGGCCACCCGGGCGCGGGCGCCCAGCGCGTCGTCGACGGGCTGCACGCGGCCGGGATCGCCGTGGTGCCGACCGTCATGGAGACGATGAAGCCCGGCGTCCTCGCCGCGATCCTCGCCGACCCGGCCCGCCGCGCCGCCCACATCACGGCCCTGCTCACAGTGGCGGGCAGCCGTTCCTACGACGGCCTGGACATCGACTACGAGTCGATCGCCCCGACCGGTGACGCCGGCTACCCCGCGGTACGGGCGGACTACGCCACGTTCATCACCGAGCTCTGCGGGCGCCTGCACGCCCTGGCCAAGAGCTGCGTCAGCACCGTCTCGCCGCAGACCGCGACCACCGGGCGCGTCTGGGACTACGCGACGATCGGCCGGGCCGCCGACCGGGTGCGGATCATGGCGTACGACCGGCACTGGTCGGGCGGGGACCCGGGCCCGCTCGCCGGGGCCGACTGGTACGAGGAGATCCTGCGCCGGGCCACCGCGCTGATCCCGCCCGCCCGCATCGAGATGGCCCTGCCCGCGTACGGCTGGGACTGGCCCGCGGGCGGCGGTGGCCGCGCCCGGCACGTCACCATGCGGGAGGCGGAGGCCCTGCGGGTGGCCCAGGGCGCGCCGTACCAGCTCGACCCCGTGTCGCAGACGCCGCACTTCAGCTACCAGGACGGGGACACGGCCCGCGAGGTCTGGTACCAGGACGCGCGCGGCATCGAGGCCGATCTGCCGGTCCTGGCCCGCTACGGCATCCACCACACCTCCCTCTGGGCCCTCGACTTCGAGGACCCCGCGGTGTGGCCGGTGCTGGCGAGAACCTGACCGCCGGACCGGCCACGGGCCCGGTTCAGCCGTGGACCGTGGCGGTCGGGGTGTTCCAGCCCGAGACCGTCAGCCGAGGCGCGGACCCGTGCAGGTCGGCGGTCCGGTAGGTGGCGGTCAGCGTCGTCGTCTCGCCGGGCCAGAGGGTGACCTGGTTGTCGGACCACTGGACGGGCAGGACCGGGGCGCCCTTGGCGTCCACGAGGTGGACGTCGGTGAGCAGCGCGGGGGTCCTGCCCGTGCCCGTGTTGGTGAGCGTGACGGTCGTGGTCGAGGCGCCGTCGCCGCCCGTGGCCGTCGTCGCGCCGGCGGTCACCGTCGCCTTCGCCATCGCGCTCAGGCCCTTGAGATCGGCGTAGGCGGTGGTGGGGGTGTAGTACCAGTCGGTGTGCGCGTAGTCGAGGACGTCCGCCTTGGTGGAGAGCCAGTACACATTGCGGCTGACCTCCTTGCCGGTGGAGTCGGTGAGCAGCAGCCGGGCGAGATGGGCCGTGGAGAGGCCGCTCACGCTCGCCGGGACGGTGAGCACGGTCGTCCGCGCCCCGTCGCCGCCCACCCCCACACCCGTCGCCGTCCTGTCGTACTTCTGCGTCCCGTCGGTGTTGAACAGCGTCACCCGGGCCGTGAGACCGGACACGGGCGTGTGCCTGCCGTTCACCACGGCGACCGACCGGTCGTCGTACGAGTACTGGATGTGCAGCGGCTCGTTCGCCTTCTTCGCGCCGAAGTACGCGCCGCCCTGGTCCAGACAGCGGTCCGTCAACTGCCAGTGCAGAGAGGTCCAGCCGCTGTTGAACATCCAGTAGACGACCCCGGTCGCGGGCTTCGAGGCGTCCTTGGCGTTGCGGGCGTACGCCTCGTACTGGGCGCGCACGTTCTCGTACTGGGCGAGCTGCGCCTTGCGCACATAGTCGTCCAGACCGGCCGGGGCGCCGTAGCGTCCGGCCAGGGCCGCGTCGTACAGGGCGAGGGTGGCGAAGGTCGAGGAGGGGGAGCGGTGGTACTGCTTGGCCGAGGGGCTCTTCCAGAGCGTGTCCAGCTCGGTTGGTGACATCATCCGGCGCAGGGTGTCCAGGGTGGGGATGTCGGGGCCCGCGCTGGTCTCGGAGTTGAAGCCGGTGGCCCCGCCCTCCTGCTTGTTGTACCAGTAGTTGGGCGGCACCCAGTCGTACGGGCCGGTCATCTTCATACCCGAACTGCCGGTGATCGGCGAGGACTTGTCGGACGCGGCGGCCACGATCGGGGTCTGCCAGTCGGCCGCCCGCAGCGCGTCCACGTAGTTCTTCTCGATCGTCTTGTCCGGGGCGAAGTCGCTGCCGATCAGGAACGAGATCACACTGGGGTGGTCGCGCAGCCGGGCCGCCTCGGCGGCCATCGACGCCTTCGCGACCGGGTAGTCCGCCGCGGTCCACTTGTCGCCCGGCTCGCTCCCGTTGACCTGGCCCTCCCATTTGTCGCAGCACTCCCAGCCGGGGAGCGTGAGGATGCCGTGGCGGTCCGCGAGGTCGAAGAACTCGTCCGGCTCGATGTGCCCTTCGAGCCGGATGGTGTTGAGGCCCAGATCGAGCGCGTACTTGAGCCGGTCCTCCGCATAGGTGCGGTCCCAGCGCAGATACTCGTCCGGCGACCAGCCGCCGCCCTTGATCAGTAGCGGACGGCCGTTGACGGAGTACTGGCGGGCGCCGTCCGCGTTGAGCGGTGCCTTCACGTCGCGGATGCCGAACGACTCGTGCACGGTGTCGGACGCGGTGCCGGAGACCGACGCGGTCAGGTCGAGCCCGTACAGCGCCTGCTCGCCCATCCCGGCCGGCCACCACACGCGCGGCGAGGCCAGATGGAGCTGGGGATGGGTGGCAGGGGTGAAGGTGACCGTCTTCGTCTCGTGCGCGGCAAGCGTGACGTCCTGGCTGAAGGAGGCCGTGCCGATCGTGCCGGAGACGGTCGTGGTGACCGTGCTCGCCGAGTCGTTGCGTGCCCGCGCCTTCACCGTCAGGTCGGCGGTCGCCAGCGACGGCACGGCGAGGGCGGTGACGACGTGCGCGTCCCGCAGCGCGACCGGACCGCCGCGCCGCACCAGCACGTCCCGGACGATGCCCATGTTCTCGTCGGGCGGCGGTTGCAGCCAGTCGATCCACCCCATGGTGAGGTTCTTCCTGGGGTCGTTGGGCTGGACGCGGAACGCGACGGTGTTGGTGCCGGACCTCACCGCCGAGGTGATGTCCAGCTCATGGCGGGTGTACGCCCCGACGACCGCGCTCTTGTCGGCGACCTGCCGCCCGTTGACGAACACATCGGCGGCCGAGACGACCCCGCTGAAGTCGAGGTACGTACGCGCGGAGGTGTCCGCGACGGTGAAGTCCGAGCGGTACCACCAGGGGACGGTGAAGTCGGCGGTGGGGATGTTCTTCTGGTTGGTGGAGTAGAAGGGGTCGGCGTACTTGCCGGCCGCGAGCAGGGCCGCGAGGACCGTGGAGCGGGGCCCGGCCGCGTACCAGCCCGCCGCCGGATAGCCGGGGCTGGAGACGGCCGCCGCGGAGTCGGTGACCTTGGCGGTGGACTGGATGGCGTAGGCGGGGAGCGCCGTCGTGGACGGGCCAACGGCCGTGCGGGCGCCATGAGTTGCCGGGGAGGCGCCGGTGACCAGGGCGAGGACAAGGCCGAGGGCCGCGGCCACGGCGGTCTTCCGGCGGATTCGGAGGACGGGATGGCGGTGGAACACGGTGGTCTCCCAGGGGGCTGGTCGGGACGTCCGCGCTTCGCACTGGTCGGGAAAGAGGAATGAAAGTAAGGAAGCTTTACTAACGCGCCTCTGAAAGTAGAGACATGAGCGATTCATGTCAACGACCGGTGGGTGTGTCTCCGCTGGGGCGACCGCCGGGTGAGTGGCTCTGCTCGACGGTGGCCGCCGGTGACTGGGTGCGCCCGGCCGGCCGCCGCCGGGCGCGTGTCCGCTCGCCGGCCGCCAAGGCCCGCGTCGTCTCAGCGGCCGCCGGGCGCCTGGGTCCGCCGCTCGAAGGCCACGTCCCGCGCCGTCCCCAGCGCCGTCGCCACCGCGCCGAGCAGCACCGCGTCCTCGCCGAGCGAACTCGGCGCCACCTTCGGGCGCAGCGGCGTCAGGGTCCGCAGGGTCTCCCGTACGGTCCGCAGCAGCAGATCCGCGCTGTGACCCACACCCCCGCCGAGCACCACCAGATCCGGGTCGAGCACCGCGGCGACGGCCGCCACGGTGTGGGCGAGGCGCTCGCCCTCCAGTTCGACCGCCTTGACCGCGGCGGGATTTCCGGCCCGCGCGGCGTCGAAGACGTCCTTCGCCGTGAGGGGCCCGGCCATGCCGTGCGAGCGCGCCGCCGCCACCACGGCGTCGCCGGAGACCGCGTCCTCAAGGGTGTCCGGCTTCTGCCGCCCGGGCCAGGGCAGGAAGCCGATCTCGCCGGCGCCGCCGTGCGCGCCGGTGAAGAGCTGGCCCTCGCTGACCACGCCCATGCCGAGGCCGGTGCCGATCATCACGTACACGAAGAGGCGGCTGCCCGCGCCGACGCCGAAGGTGTACTCGCCGAGCGCCGCCAGATTGGCGTCGTTGTGCACCGCCAGCGGCATTCCGAGCCCGTCGCGCATCCGGTCGAAGAGGCCCGGGCGGCCCCAGCCGGGCAGGTGCTGGGCGTAGCGCACCCGCCGCTTCTCCGCGTCGTACACCCCGGGTGTGCCGACCACCGCCTGGGCGATCTTGTCCGGGTCCACCCCGGATCCGGCGACCAGTTGACGGGCCGTGGTGACCACCAGATCGGCCATGGTGCCCGAGGTGCGGGCCTGGTTGCGGACCTCCGAACGGGCCACCACCGCACCGTCCAGATCCGCGAGCGCGACCCGCAGCCAGGCCCGCCCGATGTCGATGCCCAGCGCGTATCCGGCGGTCGGGTCCGGGGCGTAGAGCACCGCGGACCGGCCGCGTTCGGGCGTGTGCGTGCCCGCCTCACGGACCAGGCCGGTGGCGGCGAGCGCGGCCAGCGCGCTGGAGACCGTGGGCTTGGACAGGCCGGTCTCGCGGGCGAGCTGGGCCCGCGACGAGGGGCCGTTGCCGCGCAGCCGGGCGAGCAGCAGCCGCTCGTTGCTGCTGCGCTGGCGCTGTGGGTTCCAGGGCTGTTCGCCCTCGTCGCTGCTGGTCATCGCATCATTCTCACGTATCGCTGCGGACGGTTTCCCGGCGACCTCTTGACGCCCCAAGTAAAGGTACTTAACTTGAGCACGCCCGGCGCAGGGGCGCACCCCCGCACTGGCGAAGAACCGCCGCCCGCAACGCCGTTCCCCGCGTCCCCAGCAGCCCCAGGGAGGTCCCTCGTGTCCGGAACCCCGCCGCCGACCGGCGGTTTCGTCCGCCGTATCGGACTCTTCCAGGCCACCGCCATCAACATGAGCCAGATGTGCGGCATCGGCCCGTTCGTCACCATCCCGCTGATGGTCGCCGCCTTCGGCGGGCCGCAGGCCGTCATAGGCTTCGTCGCCGGGGCGGTGCTCGCCCTCGCCGACGGGCTGATCTGGGCCGAACTCGGCGCGTCCCTGCCCGGCTCGGGCGGCAGTTACGTCTATCTGCGCCAGGCCTTCCAGTACCGCAGCGGACGTCTGATGCCGTTCCTGTTCGTGTGGACGGCGATGCTCTTCATCCCGCTGATCATGTCCACCGGCGTGGTCGGCTTCGTCCAGTACCTCGGCTACCTCGCCCCGGACATGGGCAGGACCACCGGCGACCTGGTCGGGCTCGGCATGATCGCACTCGTCGTCCTGCTGCTGTGGCGCGGCATCGAGCACATCGCGCGGATCACCACCGTGATGTGGGCCGTGATGATCGCCTCGGTGGCCCTGGTCATCATCGCCTCGGCCACCCACTTCAGCGCCGACCGCGCCTTCAGCTACCCGTCGGGCGCCTTCGAGTTGACCAGCAACCACTTCTGGCTCGGCTTCGCCGCGGGTCTCACCATCGGCATCTACGACTACCTCGGTTACAACACCACCGCGTACATGGGCGCCGAGATCAAGAACCCCGGCCGCACCCTGCCGCGCTCCATCATCTTTTCGATCGTCGGCATCATGGCGATCTATCTGCTGCTCCAGATCGGCACCCTCGGCGTCATCGACTGGCAGCGGATGACCGACCCCGGCGACATCGCCTCCACCTCCGTGGCATCCGCCGTCCTGGAGAAGGCCTGGGGAAAGGGCGCCGCCGACGTCGTCACCGTCCTCATCCTCATCACGGCTTTCGCCTCCGTCTTCACCGGACTGCTCGGCGGCTCCCGGGTGCCCTACGACGCGGCCCGCGACCGCGTCTTCTTCCGCCCGTACGCCAAGCTCCACCCCAAGCACCGCTTCCCGACGCTGGGCCTGGCCACCATGGGCGTCATCACGGCGATCGGCTTCCTCATCGGCCGCCACACCGACCTGGCCACCCTGATCCAGTTGCTCACCACGGTGATGGTGCTGGTGCAGGCACTCGCCCAGATCGCCGCCGCGACCGTACTGCGGCGGCGCCAGCCGGGGCTCCGCCGCCCCTACCGGATGTGGCTCTACCCGCTGCCCGGTTTCGTCGCCCTGGTGGGCTGGCTGGTGATCTACGGATACGCCGACAAGAACTCGCCCGGACGCCATCCCATCGAGTGGTCACTGGCCTGGCTCGCACTCGGCTGCGTCGCGTTCGTGGTGTGGGCCCGCTTCGAGAAGGTGTGGCCGTTCGGGCCGCGTGAGGAGTATGTGGAGCGGCCGGTGGGGGAGGGGGTGGGGGCGGCCTGAGCGTCGTACGGGTGACGTCTGGTGGCCCCTGCCCGGACCGGTTCCGGGTTCCGGCGGGGCCGACTCCGCACTGTCCGTGTCGCACTCGGCAGCATGTCCTACGCTTCCACCATGATCCGCGCAGTGGCCTTCGACGTCGGTGAAACCCTCGTGCGAGACGACCGCTACTGGGCATCCTGGGCCGACTGGCTCGACGCCCCCCGGCATACCGTGGCTGCCCTGGTCGGAGCTGTGGTCGCCCAGGGGCGGGACAACGCGGATGCGCTGCGGCTCATCCGGCCGGACCTCGACGTCGCTGCGGAGTACGCGGCTCGTGAGGCTGCCGGGCAGGGCGAGTTCCTGGATGAATCCGATCTGTATCCGGACGTACGCCCCGCCCTGACGGCTCTGCGCGAGCGCGGCGTACGGGTGGTGATCGCCGGGAACCAGACGGCTCGCGCGGCCGAACTGCTGCGGGCACTTGACCTGCCGGCCGACGTGATCGCCACGTCCGGCGAGTGGGGTGTGGCGAAGCCCTCGGCCGGGTTCTTCGCCCGAGTCGTCGAGGCCGCGCGGACCGCGCCGGGCGAGACGCTGTACGTCGGCGACCACCCGGCGAACGACGTCGCCCCCGCCCTCGCCGCGGGCATGAGGACGGCACACCTGCGGCGGGGCCCGTGGGGCCATCTGTGGGCGGACACGGCGGAGGCGGCGGCGGCGGACTGGCGGATCGACTGCCTGGACGACCTCGTGCGGATCGTCACCGGGGAGGCCAGGGCGAACCACCCCAACTAGGGCTCCGGGCATGGGCCGTTCACGTGCGCACAGCGTGCACGCATGGATACGGTTCGGAGAGCAGCCCCGAACGGAGTCCAGTATGCCCGCCGACCGTGCACGCGAGGTGGGGCAGCGCATCGCAGCCACTCGCCACTCCCGCCGAATGACACAACAAGATCTCGCCCGCGCTTCCTTCGTCTCCCTCGCCATGGTCAAGGCCATCGAGCGAGGCGCCCGTATGCCGAGTGATTCATCCCTCGACGCCTTGGCGGACAGCCTCGGAGTGGACCCGTCCGCGCTGCGCACCGGCTACGCACGGACTGAGCACCGTGTGCACCGGGCGCTGCCCGCGATCTCCGCCGCGCTGGCCGCGTACGACGCCCCGGAGGGACCACCGGTCCGTACGTTGCCCGAGCTGCGTGCGGCGATGGACGAAGCCGTGAACTGGCGCCTGGGTGCCCAGTACGGCCGCATCTCGCAGGTGATCCCGGGCCTTCTTGAGGACAGCCTCCGTGCCCTGCATGTGGAACGGGGCGCCCAGGAGCGCCGCGCCGCCGCGCTGGTCGTCTCCGCCGCGCGGACCGCCGACGCCTTGGCGTTCAAGTTCGGTGCCCACGACCTCTCCGCCCGTCTGGTGGACCTGATGAGGTGGGCCTCGCTTCAGGCTGAAGAACCGCTGCTGGCTGCCTCGGTCGCCTACGTACGGACGGAGACGTTCTTCGTCGCCCGCGCCCACGGGGCAGGCCTGCGCGCCCTGGAGGCGGCCATCGATGCCAGTCCGGCGCCCGATCGGGGCAGTGCACGTGCCGCCCGGGGATCCCTTCACATGCGGGCAGCCGTCATCGCCGGCCGGGCCGGAGACCCGGAGGCGGCTGACAGCCACCTCGATGAGGCACTGCGACTGGCCGATCAGCTCCGAGAGGACGTCTACGACGGCACTGCTTTCGGTCCCGACTCGGTCCGCGTTCACGAGGTGTCGGTGGCCGTGAGCCTGGGCGGCGACCACGTCGAACGTGCCCTGAGCGCCGCCCGCGACTGGACGCCGCCAAGCGGCATGCCCGCTGAGCGGCGCTCCGGGTTCTCTATCGAACTGGCCCGCGCCCAGTTGTGGGTCGGCCGCATGGACGATGCTTTCGAGTCGCTGAAGGTTGCCCGCCGCATCGCCCCGCAGCACACGCGTGAGCACCCCTGGGCCCGTGAGACAGCGGCGACGCTGCGCCGGCTGAAGCGAGCCGACGCCGAGTCGTTGACGCACTACGCGGAGTGGATCGGCGCGATTGAGCAACCCATTCGAGGGATCTGAAGGGATACAGCCTGTAGCACTTGTGCCCCTTCCCTGAGCCCACCATCTGCCGTGTCCACATGACATGGCATGACAGATGGGAGGTCCGGTGAGCAAACCCGCGCCCGAGGCGCCAATCCTCGTCGAGACACCGGTGAGTATCGCTCGGCTGCACGGTTTGGTCCGCCGCCCGGCCCACGCGCGGCGGGGTGAAGCATGAGCGACACCAGCGAAGCCGTGGGCTTGGCACAGTACCGGCGCTGCGAGGTGTGCCACGAGATGGGCGCCGACGTCGCCACCCGCATGTTCGTCGGCACCTCCGGCGGTGACCACACCAGCTACGCGCACGCCGACTGCGCCGAGGTGGCCGGGGTCGAGGTGATCAAGCCATGATGACCCAGAACACCAGAGCCGTCACCGACTGGCTCGCCTCCGCACACCACGTACCCGCGCAGGCCCGGCGGGAGTTCGACGTAGGCATCGCCCTCGTACCGACCGGCGGGAAATTCGACGCGATCCGTCTGCCCGCCCCCGTCGTCCACTCGGCCGCGGGCAGCCAGGACCCGGACGCCGTCGCCTCGTTCCTCGCCGAGGTCCTGAAAGACGGGGCCGTCATCCACGACGCGTACGGCGTCGGCGTCTGGTACTACGCCCTCGTCCCGCCGGGCACGCACACCCACTGGCAGGTGGCGGGCGTCGAGTGCCTGCGGCCAGGAACATGGCTGGGAGTACCCCGCGTCGACCTCACCGCACGGCCCGGCCCGCACTGGGCCCTGCCACCGCGCACGGTCGGCAGCGTATGCGCGGCGCGCGCCGTGGCCGACCTCGTCGCGCTCGGGCGGACGCCAGAGCCGGAGCGGACGCCGTGAGCCCCCGCTCGGTGATCCGCTACGCGGAATGGACCCTCGGCACGGACACGTCACCGGGCGCCTCAGGGCCGATCTACGTGATGGAGTGCACCACCTGCCTCGACACATCGCCACCCTCCAACGAAAGGACAGGACCGGAGGACTGGGCGATCCGGCACACCGCCCGGCAGCACGACCACACCGGCTTCCGAGCCATCGTGACCTCGTTCAGCCGCGTCACCCCGGCCCCCGGCAACCCGCTGTACGAGCAGGCGCTGCCCCGTTGACCGCTCGCCCCGTCCCGCGGGTATATCCGGTTCCGCCGTGCCGACTTCGGCCAACCGCCGGGCCGGGACACCGGTGCTTCTGGAAGGATGCCGAGGGCGATGAGCGATATAGCGAAGCAGCCGCAGCAGCCCGCCGACCGGCCCGTCCCGACCAGCGCCGACGTGGCCCGACTGGCCGGCGTCTCGCGCGCGACGGTGAGCTACGTACTCAACAACACCTCGGCCGTACGCATCAGCGAGCCCACCCGGGTACGGGTGCGGGAGGCCGCCCAGGAGCTCGGTTACGTGCCGCACGCCGCGGCCCGCAGCCTGCGCGCCGGACACACCCGGATCGTGCTGCTGCCCAGCGGGCACATCCCGGTCGGGCCGCTCTACAGCCGCTTCCTCAACGAGCTGCAAGGGGCGCTGCGGCGGCTCGACTACACGGTCGTGCAGTACGGCAGCCTCGGCCTGGGCGCCGACGACGCGGCCCGCGCCTGGGCCGAACTGCGCCCGGTCGCGGTCATCTCGCTGGGCGAGACCGAGCTGACCGCCCAGGGCGTCGAGCTGCTGAAGCGGTCGGGAGCGCGCGCGGTCGTCACGCTCGGCCCGCAGCGCGTCGAGGGCGCCCACTCGCTGCTGATGGACCAGCGCGGGATAGGCCGGTGCGCGGTCGGCCATCTGCTGGAGCGCGGCCACCGCCGCATCGGCGTCGTGGTACCGGCCGAACCGGGCCTGGAGCTCTTCTCCACACCCCGCCTTGCGGGCGCCCGCAAGGCCGTCGCGGGCACGGAGGCGGTGGTCGAGCCGCTGGAGCTGGCGTACGAGGAGGAGTCGGCGGCGGGGCTGGCCCGGCGCTGGCGGGGGCTCGGTCTCGACGCGGTGTTCGCGTACAACGACGAGTACGCGATGCTCCTGATGCGCGCCCTCCAGGACACGGGCATAGACGTCCCCGCCGAGGCGGCCGTGGTCGGCGCCGACAACCTCCTCCTCGGCAGCCTCCTCCGCCCCCGCCTGACCACGGTCAACATCGACATGATCGCGGGCCGCCACCTGGCAGAACTGGTGGACGCGGCGGTACGCGACCCGTCGGCGGTGGGGGAGCGCAGGGACTTGATGGGGGCGAGCCTGGTGAGGCGGGAGTCGACGTAGCGCGGTGCGAGTGCCCCGGTCGGGGACGGGCCTTGTCTTTCCGGGGCGCAGGGGCGGAGCCCCGCAACGGGGCCCGGGGGCGGAGCCTCCAGCAGACCGCCTCACCCCCCACCCGGCCGCCCGCAGGGCTTTGGGGGAGGGGCGGGGTGGGGGAAATTCCGCCCCCACGAGCGGAGTGGCACCCCCACCCCCGTCCCCCCGCCCCCCTACCGTCCCTCCATGCACCCCTCCCGCTTCGTCATCCTCCTCGTCCCCTCCCACGTGGAGACCCGCGGCACCGCGTCCGTTGCCGACAGCGCCGTCCGCTCCGCCCTCGTCGAGGCGACGGGCGAGACCGGCGAAACGGGCTACCCCCGCTACGCCGGCCACGGCATCGTCGCCGATGTGGACCCCCGGACCCGCACCGTGGAGGGCATCCTCGTGGACGGCACGGAGCTCGACTACGGCCTCACCGCGCTCATCGCCCCCGAGGAGTGACCCGGCACACCGCACACACCCGGCGCACCCGGCAGACCGGGCACACCCAGCACTGCCAGATCCGCCGAGATCCCCGCGCCCGCCGCCCGCAGCGCCGGAAGCAGGGTCCGCAGCATCTCCTCCGGCGTCCCGCGCCGCGCGTGCTGCGCCACGTTCACCGCCGCCACCACCCGCCCGTCCGCCCCGCGCACCGGGACGGCCAGCGAGCGCAGCCCCTCCTCCAACTCCTCGGCCACCAGCGCGTACCCGTCGGCCGCGCACCGCTCCACGATCCGGGCCAGCTCGGCCGGGGACGTCACGGTGTTCGGGGTGAGGGCGGGCAGCCCGTCGGGCAGCGGGGGGCGTTCCGCCGGCGCGAGACCGGCGAGCAGCACTCGCCCCATCGACGTCGCGTACGCCGGGAACCGCGTCCCCACCGTGATGTCGATGCTCATGATCCGTACGGTCGGGACGCGTGCCGCATAGCGGATGTCGGCCCCGTCGAGCACCGCCATCGACGCCGACTCGCCGGTCCGGGCCACCAGGCGCGCCAGGTGCGGCTGGGCGACCTCGGCGGGCCCGAGCGCCGAGAGCCGGGCGCAGCCGAGTTCGAGGACCCGGGGGAGCAGCCGGAAGTGCCGCCCGGCGGGGCCGCCGCACTCCACGTACCCCAGGTGCACGAGCGTGAGCAGCGAGCGCCGCACGGTGGCCCGGGCCAGACCGGTCACCTCGGAGACGGCCGTGAGCGTCAGCCCCTCGCCCCGGTCCGCGCCCAGCGCGCACAGCACCGCGAGGCCACGGGCCAGGGACTGCAGAAAGTCCGGCCCGAGCTCCCGCTTGAGCCCGGCGGAGGCGTCGACCTTGAGCCCGGCGGAGGCATCGACTTTGAGCCCGGCGGACGCGCCGACGGGGCCGCCCGCCACAGCATCCGCCGCAGCCGGTGGACGCGGACCCGCGAGCGCCGCCCCCATCGCACCCCCCATCTCCCGCAGCCGAGGCAGTACCGCCTCCCGCAGGGACTCCGGGGTGTGCCTGCTCGTGTGGCTCGCCACGCTCACCGCGCACACCGTCGAGCCCGCCGCGTCCCGTACGGGCACCGCCACCGCGATCAGCCCCGGCTCGATCAGCTCTTCGTCGGCCGCCCACTCCAGCGTGCCGTCGGCGAAGAGCGCGCCCGGCGCGCACCGGTCGGCGGGCAGGAGGTCGCCGATGCGGAAGGCGAGCGACATCGTGCGGCGGCGGGCAGCGGTCTGGAGGACCACGCGGGCGCCCGCCCGGTCGGGCACGGCCACCGAGACCGACTCGTCCAGCTCTTCCGCCAGCCGTCCCACGAGCGGGCCGAGCGCCGCCGGGATTCCGCTGCCGTGCAGATACGCGCCGGACAGCGCCATCAGACCCGGCGCGAGCGCCACTTCCCGGCCGTCGGCGCGGACCAGGCCGAGCCCGCCCAGGGTCGCCACCACCCGGTCGACCGTCGCCCGGGGGAGCCCCGTGGACCGTACGAGCGCGCCGCGGTCCATGTCCTGTGCGGCGAGCGCGCGCAGCACCGTGAGGCCGCGTTCCAGCGGGCCGACCGGCATGTCTTCGGACACGGGTCCTCCAAGGGCCGTTGACAGCGCGCCGGGGCGGGCCGAGACTCGGCATTGATTGTGAACCAAAGTTCACTGGGCGAACAGAGTGCGCCGGACCGAATGCGTCGCGCACCACGCGGGCACGGCCGACCGACCAGCGGGAGAGAACCGATGAGCATCCGGGACGTGTACATCGTCGACGCCGTGCGCACCCCCATCGGCAAGTTCGGGGGCGCGCTCGCCCGGGTGCGGCCCGACGACCTGGCCGCGCACGTGGTGAAGTCGCTCGTCGGCCGCTCCCCGCAGCTCGACCCGGCCCGCATCGACGACGTCTACTTCGGTGACGCCAACGGCGCCGGCGAGGACAACCGCGATGTGGCCCGGATGGCCGTGCTGCTCGCCGGGCTGCCGGTGTCGGTCCCCGGCGTCACCGTCAACCGCCTGTGCGGTTCGGGCCTGGAGGCCGTCATCCAGGCGGCCCGTGCCATCGCGGTCGGTGACGCGCACATCGCGGTCGCGGGCGGTGTGGAGTCGATGTCCCGCGCCCCGTGGGTGATGCAGAAGCCCGAGCGTGCCTTCCCGGCCGGTCACCAGCAGCTCTGGTCGACCACGCTCGGCTGGCGGATGACCAACCCGAGGATGCCCGCCGAGTGGACGGTCGCGCTCGGCGAGGGCGCCGAACTGATCGCGGACCGGCACGCGTTGACCCGTGAGCGGCAGGACGCGTTCGCCCTCGACAGCCACCGCAAGGCCGCCGAGGCCTGGGCGAAGGGGCTGTACGACGACGAGGTCGTCCCGTACGACGGCGTCGATCTCGCCCGTGACGAGTGCATCCGCGAGTCGTCCTCGATGGAGGCGCTCGCCCGGCTCAAGCCCGCCTTCCGCGAGGGCGGTTCGGTGACCGCGGGAAACTCCTCGCCGCTCAACGACGGCGCCGCCGCGCTGCTGCTCGTCGACGAGGAGGGGCTGCGCGCCACCGGCCGCGAGCCGCTCGCCCGGATCCGTACCTCCGCCGTCACCGGGATCGAGCCGCAGCTCTTCGGTCTCGGCCCGGTCGAGGCGGTGCGCACCGCGCTGGCCAAGGCGGGCAGGGGCCTCGGGGATCTGAGCGTCTTCGAGCTCAACGAGGCGTTCGCCGCACAGTCGTTGGGGTGTCTGGCCGAGTGGCCGGAGCTGGATCCGGCTGTGGTCAACCCGCGCGGCGGCGCAATCGCCATCGGCCACCCGCTCGGCGCCTCGGGCGCCCGGCTCGCCGGGGCGGTGGCCCACCAACTGGCCGCCGCGGGCTCGGGCGTGGGACTCGCCGCGCTCTGCATCGGCGTCGGCCAGGGTCTCGCGCTGGTCCTGGAGCGCTGAACGCTCCGCTGGAAGTGCGGTGATTCGGCTGCGGGTTGGCGGTGGCTGGCCGCGCAGTTCCCCGCGCCCCTTTGGGGCGCCGGTGCGCCGGTACCGCACCGGACTTCCCCAAGTCCGCTTGGGGGGACCCGTATCACGAGTGACGGGCGAGACATTTGTTCGTGCGGCCCCACTAGGATGCCGCACGGGACTTCCCCGCGATCATGGCTTCCCCCATGGCTTCCCCCATGGCTTTCCCCCGGTCATTGCTCTCGATCACGCGTGAGACTGGAGATCCTTCATGACCCTGCTCGACCCCAAGACCTGGCAGGCGCGGACGCTGTCGGGGGGTGAGTACGAGGTCACCGAACCCGCCACCGGAGAGGGTCTGGGCGCGTTCACCCTGGCCACCGCCGACGACATCGCCGCGGCCGTCGCGGCGGGCCGCGCGGCGCAGCCCGGCTGGGCCCGCTCCCCGCACTTCGCCCGCGCGGCCGTACTGCGCCGCGCGGGCGACCTGTTCACGGAGTACGCCGAAGAGCTGCGCGAATGGCTCGTACGGGAGTCCGGCTCGATCCCCGGCAAGGCCGGCTTCGAGCTGCACGTGGCCGCCCAGGAGTGCTACGAGGCGGCGGCCCTCGCCTCCCGGCCGCTGGGCGAGGTGCTGCCCAGCGAGGAGCCGAGACTCAGCTTCACCCGGAGAGTGCCGGTCGGGGTGACCGGGGTCATCGCCCCGTTCAACGCCCCGCTCATCCTCGCCATCCGCTCGGTCGCGCCCGCCCTCGCGCTCGGCAACGCCGTGCTGTTGAAGCCCGATCCGCGCACCGCCGTCTGCGGCGGTCTCTCGCTCGCCGCGGTCTTCGACGAGGCCGGGCTGCCCGAGGGCCTCCTCCACGTACTGCCGGGCGGCGCCGAGGCCGGGCAGGCCCTGGTCGCGGACCCCGGCGTCCCGGTGATCTCCTTCACCGGCTCGACCGCCGCCGGGCGCAGGGTCGGTGAGGCCGCCGGGCGTCTGCTCAAGCGCGTCCACCTGGAGCTCGGCGGGAACTCCGCGCTGGTCGTCCTGGAGGACGCCGACATCGAGAGCGCGGTGGCGCAGGCCTCCTGGGGCTCTTTCTTCCACCAGGGCCAGATCTGCATGACCACCGGCCGCCACCTCGTCCACGCCTCGCTGTACGAGGAGTACGTGGAACGGCTCGCCGCCAAGGCCGACGCGCTGGCCGTGGGCGACCCGTACCGCGAGCAGGTGCACCTCGGGCCGATCATCGACCGGGCCCAACTCGCCAAGATCCACGGCCTGGTGGAGGGCAGCACCGCGCGGCGCCCGGCTCGCCGCGGGCGGCACCCACCGGGAGCTGTTCTACCGGCCGACCGTCCTCGCGGACGTCGACGACCACACCCCGGCGTACGCGGAGGAGGTCTTCGGACCGGTCGCGCCCGTACGGCCGTTCCGCACCCTGGACGAGGCCGCCGCGCTGGCCGCCGACGGCCCGTACGGGCTCTCCCTCGGCATCGTCACCCGCGACACCGCGCTCGGCCTGGAGCTCGCGGACCGCATCCCGACCGGCATCGCCCACATCAACGACCAGACGGTCAACGACGAGGCGGTGGCCCCCTTCGGGGGCGTGGCGGCGTCGGGGACGGGGGCGCGTTTCGGCGGCGCGGCGAATCTGGAGGCGTTCACGGAGCTGCGCTGGACGACGGTGAGGCGCGAACCGGCGGCCCACGGTTTTTAGGAGGCCTTCGCGGTCCGGGGCAGGCCGCACCCCCTTCTCTCAGGGGCGCGGGGAACTGCGCGACCAGCCACGCACGGTCCGCAGTCGACTAACTGCACCACCAGCGGAGCGCCTACGCTGACCCGGTGCACTCAGTGATCAGCGGCTTTCTACCCATCTGGGCACTCACAGCCTGTGGCTGGGCCGCCGGGCGCTACCACGTGCTCGCCCCCCGGGCGCAGGCGCAGCACGTGCTCGGCCGGTTCGCGTTCACCTTCGCGATGCCGTCGCTGCTGTTCCTCACGATGTCGCGCTCGCACCCGGGCGATCTGGCCCGGCCGGGCGTGGCCGTCTTCGCGGCGAGCCTGGTCACGGTGTTCGCGGCCGGGCTGCTCGTCAGCCGCTGGATGTTCCGGCGCAAGCGCGGCGAGCAGGCGATAGGCGCGATGGCCGCGTCCTATGTGAACTCCGCGAACCTGGGCATTCCGGTCGCCGTGCACGTCCTGCACGACACCTCGTTCATCGTCGCCGCCGCGCTCTTCCAGATGCTCTTCATCACGCCGCTGATCCTGGTCCTGATCGAGCTGGACGTACGCCGGGCCGGGCGCGAGCGGTGGACGCGGATCCTCCAACTGCCCTTCCGCAACCCGGTGATCGGGGCGTCCGCCCTGGGGCTGACAGTGGCCGGGCTCGGGCTGCGGCTGCCCGCGGAGGTGGTCTCGCCGCTCCAGATCCTCGGCGGCGGCGCCGTCCCGTCGGCGCTCTTCGCGCTTGGCATGTCGTTGAACGCGCGCGCCCGGCCCGACGCCGACGGCCGGACCGAGCGGTTGATCCTGGTGGGGCTGAAGGTCGCGGCACAGCCCCTGCTCGCCTACGCACTGGGGCGCTGGCTCTTCGGGCTCGACGGGCACGCGCTGTTCGCGGTGGTGCTCTGTGCCGGACTGCCGACCGCGCAGAACGCGTTCATCTTCGCGTCCGAGTACTCCCTGGACACCGAGCTGCCCAGGGACACCGTGCTGCTCTCGACGCTCCTGTCGATGGTGTCCCTGTCGCTCATCGCCTGGCAGTTGGGCTGAGAGGCGCGGGGGCCGCCCTACTCGCCCTGCTCGCCCTTGTCGGCCTCCGCGACCGACTTGCGGACCTCGTCCATGTCGAGGGCGCGCGCCTGCCCGATGACGTCCTCCAGAGCGGCCTCCGGCAGCGCGCCGGGCTGCGAGAAGATCGCCACGTTGTCGCGGACGATCATCAGCGTGGGGATCGAGCGGATCTCGAACGCCGCCGCCAGCTCCTGCTGGGCCTCGGTGTCCACCTTGGCGAAGACCAGGTCCTCGTGGCGCTGCGAGGCCGCCTCGTAGACGGGGCCGAACTGCCGGCAGGGACCGCACCAGGAGGCCCAGAAGTCGATCAGGACGAAGTCGTTGTCCGACACGACCTGGTCGAAGTTCTCCTTGGTCAGCTCCACAGTCGCCATCACGCACTCCCTCTTCCTGGCCTCACCGTGAAGCCGCTTCGCACAACGGTGGCCGCCGTCGTGGTATTCCATGTGTTTTCCCCGGACTCACGGCTGCCCCTGTGGCTCCGAGGTACTCCCCGCACCAGACTGTGCGTATGACGGAAGCCCTGGAATACGACGTGGTGGTGCTGGGAGCGGGACCGGTCGGCGAGAACCTCGCCGACCGGGTGCGGGCGGCGGGCCTGAGCGCCGCCGTGGTGGAGAGCGAACTCGTCGGCGGCGAGTGTTCGTACTGGGCGTGCATGCCCAGCAAGGCGCTGCTGCGGCCGGTGATCGCGCGCTCGGACGCGCGCAAGGTGCCCGGCCTGCGCGGCAGCGTGGAGGGACCGCTGGACGTGCCGGCGGTGCTCGCGCACCGCGACAGTTACGTCTCGCACTGGAAGGACGACGGGCAGGTGCGGTGGCTGGACAGTATCGGCGCCCATCTCTACCGCGGCCACGGACGCCTCTACGGCACCCGCAAGGTCAGCGTCACCAGCCCCGAGGGCGAGCACCACGTGCTGACCGCCCGGCACGCGGTCGCCGTCTGCACCGGCAGCCGCGCCGTCGTGCCCGACCTGCCCGGCGTCGCCGGGGCCAGGCCCTGGACCAGCCGCGAGGCCACCAGCGCGCAGGAGGTGCCGGGCCGGCTCGTGGTCGTCGGCGGGGGAGTGGTCGGCGTCGAGATGGCGACGGCCTGGCAGGCGTTCGGCGCGCAGGTGACGGTCCTGGTGCGCGGCGACGGGCTGCTGCCGAAGATGGAGCCGTTCGCGGGCGAGCTGGTCGCCGAGGCGCTGAAGGAGGCGGGCGCCTCCGTCCGTACGCACGTGTCCGTGTCCGAGGTCGTACGGGAAGGCAGCACCGGCCCGGTCACGGTCGTCCTGGACGACGGCGGGCGCATCGAGGCGGACGAGATCCTCTTCGCCACCGGCCGGGCCCCGCGCACCGACGACATCGGCCTGGACACCATCGGCATGGAGCCCGGCTCCTGGCTGCCGGTCGACGACTCCTGCCAGGTGGCGGGGAGCGACTGGCTGTACGCGGTGGGCGACGTCAACCACCGGGCGCTCCTGACCCACCAGGGCAAGTACCAGGCGAGGATCGCGGGCGCCGCGATCGCCGCGCGCGCGGCGAAGGTCCCGCTCCTGGGGACCGACCCCTGGGGCGCCCACGCGGCCACCGCCGACCGCGCCGCCGTCCCCCAGGTCGTCTTCGCCGACCCCGAGGCCGCCTCGGCGGGGCTGACGCTCGCCGAGGCGGAGGCGGCCGGACACCGCGTCCGGGCCGTCGACCACGACCTGAGCGGCGTGGCGGGCGCGGGCCTGTACGCCGACGGCTACCGGGGCCGCGCCCGGATGGTCGTCGACCTGGACCGCGAGGTCCTGCTCGGCGTCACCTTCGTCGGCCCGGGCGTGGGCGAGCTCATCCACTCCGCCACGGTCGCGATCGCCGGCGAGGTCCCGATCGGACGGCTGTGGCACGCGGTACCGGCGTATCCCACCATCAGCGAGGTGTGGCTGCGCCTCCTGGAGACGTACCGCGACCAGTAGGCGCCCGCGTGGAGGTCGCCGTCAGCGCTCCTCGAAGACGAGGTTCTCCGGCGGCTCGGTCATCCGGACGGTCTGCTCGGCGACCTCCACGACCGTCGACAAGGTGGTGAACTGCCCCTTCGACACGATCAGGACGCGGTCGGGGCGCTGGTCGAGGAACGCCTTGAACCCGGCGAGCGAGGGGTCCCCGGCGCCGAGGACGAGATAGTCCGCGAGGCGCCGGAACAGCTTCGGCAGCACGACCGCGCTCTCGGTGAGCGAGGCCGGCCCGTCGATCTTCGCGCCGCCGGCGGTCAGATCCACCGGCCACAGCCCGTTGGCGGCCGTGCGCGCCTCCTGCACCGCGGCCGTCATCGCCGCGCGCAGATCGACGAACAGCTTGGTGTAGTACGTCGGATAGGCGAGCCCGTCCGCCAACTGGGCGAAGTTGGCGGTCTGCTGGAGCAGCGCCGCGTCGACGAAGTGCTGCTGCCCGCCGGGGCCGGGCGCCGGGCCCCGTCCGGCCATCGCCACACAGCGCCCGTGCAGGTCCGCGCCCCGGGTGAGGACGAACCCCGGGGCCCGGTCGGGCTCGGATGCGGTGACCGTGCCGTGGGCGTCGCGCTCGACGCCGGTGAAGCCGAGCCAGGCGGTGAGCGCGTCGGCCGCCCGGTCCGCGAACGGCGCCGGCTGGTGCGACTCGCGGCCGTGCGCCGGGATGTAGTGCGTCTCCAGGGTGTCGATGCCGTCGAGCCGCAGCTGGGCGCCGCCGCTCCGGTTGCGCCGGACGCGGTGCGGCCCGGGTACGAGGTCCCACTCGGCGGGGTCGGCCGGGTGGAAGCGGACGGAGTCGCCGTCCGGCCGGGCACCGGTGACCCGGTACGTTCCCTCGATCACGAGCATTCCCACGACGGCCTCCTCAGCATGCGCACCGGGCACTTCCAGCATCCGCCGCCCGGGCCCCGGGGGCGCCCGCGCGGCGCGATGGTTACGGTCCGCCGGGCCCCGGCGCGCACAGCGCCGTACGCCGTTGCGCGTACGTCCCGTCCGCCCCGGCCACCGCCTTGTTGAACGCGTTCAATGAGAGGTAGGCTCGCCCTGTATCTGAACGCGTTCAGAATGGGGGATCGGTAAGCGCATGAGCGTCCCCGCCTTCACCTATCCCGAGGTCGGCGGCACCCGGCTGCACCGGCTGCCCGCCGGATACCACCACCTCCACCACAGCACGCGGATCGGCCACGGGCCGGACACCCTGCACCGCGCCGGAGCCGCCGTCACCGAGTGGCGGATGCACCGCGCCCTCGGCGTCGGGGTGCGCTCGTCGTCCGGGCGGGCCGAGCCGGGCGTCCCCGTGGACATCGTGCTCGGCGTCGGCCCGGTCGGGATCGCGGCGCCGTGCCGGGTGGTGTGGACCGACCGGGAGCCGCACCGGATCGGTTTTGCCTACGGAACGCTCCCGGGCCACCCGGAGTGCGGTGAGGAGTCGTTCGTCGTGGAGCTCGACGGCAGGGGCCAGGTCTGGTTCACCGTCACCGCCTTCAGCCACCCGGCGAGCTGGTACACCCGCCTCGCCGGTCCACTGGTCCCAGTGGCCCAGAGGCTGTACGCCCGCCGCTGCGGCGCGGTGCTGCGCAGGCTGGCGCAGGAGGCGGAGCCCCGGCCCCGGTTCGCCCGCACGGCGACCCATCAGTAATACTCACCGCATGACCTCACGTATTACGAGCAAGGGTGGCGATGACGTGCTGATCCGGCGCGCGGTCGCGCGCGACGCCAAGCGCCTCACCCGGCTCGTACGGTCGTCACGCGCGTACGAGGGCCCGTACGCCCCGATGATCGAGGGCTACCGGGTGGGACCCGACTACATCGAGACGCACGAGGTGTACGCGGCGGTCGGCGCCGACGACCGGCTGCTCGGCTTCTACGCCCTGCTGATCACCCCGCCCGAGCTCGACCTGATGTTCGTCGCCGACGACGCCCAGGGGCTCGGCATAGGGCGCCGGCTCGTCGCGCACATGACCGGGCGGGCCCGGGCCGCCGGCCTCGACCGCGTCCGGGTGGTCTCGCACCCGCCCGCCGAGGGCTTCTACCGCAGTGTGGGCGCGCTGCGGACCGGCACGGCCCGTGCGAACCCGCCCGCGGTGATGTGGGACCGGCCCGAGCTGGAGATCCCGATTCCCTGACCGGTCCCGGGCCGCCTCAGGTGAGCGGCACCCCGACCTGGCTCCACGCCTTGGTGACGGCCTGGAGCTCGTCGCCGTCGCCGTAGAGGCTGCGGGCGGTGGCGACCGTGAGACGCCCGAAGTCGGCGAACTTGGCGTCGCTCGCCAGCTCGCCGCTGGTCAGCGTGGCGTACCAGATCTTCCCGGCCCGCTCCCAGGCGTTGCCGCCCAGCGCCGTGGCCGCCAGGTAGAACGCGTGGTTGGGGATGCCCGAGTTGATGTGCACTCCGCCGTTGTCCCGGCTGGTGCGCACGAAGTCCTCCATCGTGGCGGGCTGCGGGTCCTTGCCGAGCTGCGGGTCGTCGTACGCCGTGCCCGGCGCCTTCATCGACCGCAGCGCCTCGCCGTGGATGCGCGGGCCGAGCAGCCCGGCGCCGATCAGCCAGTCGGCCTGGTCCGCGGACTGCCCGAGCGCGTACTGCTTGATGAGCGAGCCGAAGACGTCCGAGATGGACTCGTTGAGCGCGCCCGACTGCCCGAAGTACTCCAGGTTGGCGGTGAACTGCGTGACGCCGTGGGTGAGTTCGTGGCCGATGACGTCGACCGGGATGGTGAAGTCGAGGAAGAGCTCGCCGTCCCCGTCGCCGAACACCATCTGCTCGCCGTTCCAGAAGGCGTTGTCGTACTTCTCGCCGTAGTGGACGGTCGCGTCCAGCGGCAGTCCGGAGTCGTCGATCGAGTGCCGGCCGTACGCCTTGAGATACAGCTCGAAAGTGGCACCCAGTCCGGCGTGCGCCCGGTTGACGGTCGCGTCCTTGGACGGCGTGTCGCTCTCGGCGTGCACCTTCGTGCCGGGGAGCGTCTCCTGCGCCGCGGCGTCGTAGATCGTGCGGTGGGGCTTGTCGGAGGGGGTGCCCGTGGGGGCGGCCATGCCACGCACGGTGGTGATCCGGCGCCGGGTGCGCTGGAGCGCGTCGTGCTCCAGGGTGCGGCGGGCTGGCTCGAACGTGGCGGGGTCCTCGGCCTGCGCGAGCTTGTCGAGGACATGGGGCGGGATGATGGTGCAGAACACGGTGTTGGTCTCCATGCCGAGCAATGTGGCACAGCGTGACCGCTTCGGTGATACCTGTAGTCGAGTTGGCTGAAAATCGGTGGCGGAGTCGGAACGGCCGCTTCTACGGACCGTGACGGCGGCCCGCCACCCGTCCAGTCACAGCCAGCCGTTGCGGCGGAAGCCCCGGTGGATGGCGAAGCAGGCGCCGGCCATGACGGCGAGGGCGAGGAAGTACCCGTACCTCCAGTGCAGTTCCGGCATGTTGTCGAAGTTCATGCCGTAGATCCCGCACACCATCGTCGGCACCGCGACGATCGCCGCCCACGCCGTGATCTTGCGCATGTCCTCGTTCTGGGCCACCGTCACCTGCGCCAGATGGGCCTGGAGGATCGAGTCGAGCAGCGCGTCGAAGGAGCCGATCTGCTCGTTGACCCGGGTCAGATGGTCGGAGACGTCGCGGAAGTACGGCTGGGTGTCCGGGCCGATGAGCGGCATCGGCGTGGTGGCGAGGGCCTGGAGCGGGCGGTGGAGCGGGGTCACCGCCCGCTTGAACTCCAGGAGTTCGCGCTTGAGCTGGTAGATGCGGCCCGCGTCGCCGCGCCCGGCGGTGTCGCTGAACACGGCGGTCTCGACGGCGTCCACGTCGTCCTGCATGGCGTCGATGACCACGAGGTAGTCGTCGACGATGTGGTCCGCTATGGCGTGCAGCACCGCCGCCGGGCCCTTGGCGAGCTGGTCGGGCGTCTCCTCCAGGGCCTCGCGCAGCGGACCGAGCGAGCCGTGCTTGCCGTGCCGCACGGTCACCACGAAGTCGGGCCCGGTGAAAATCATCAACTCACCGGTCTCGACGACCTCGCTGGTCGCGGTCAGCTCCTCGTGCTCGACGTAGCCGACGGTCTTGAAGGCCGCGAACAGCACGTCGTCGTACGGCTGGACCTGCGGGCGCTGATGGGCGCGGACCGCGTCCTCGACGGCCAGCGGATGCAGCTCGAAGAGCTCGGCGATCCCGGCGAACTCCTCGGCGCTGGGCTCGTGCAGCCCGACCCACACGAACCCCTCACCGGCCTTGCGCACCCGCCGTACGGCCTCGTCCACCGGGCAGTCGCCCGGCTGGCGCACCCCGTCCCGGTAGACCACGCAGTTCACCACGGCGCTGCCGAGCGGCGAGCGGGCCGGGTGGCTGAGGTCCACCGTGCGGCGGTAGGCACGGCGGACCGCCCTGCGGAGGTTGCGGATCATGGGCACGGCTGGGCACTCCTTCGGCGGATCGATCGGCCAGTGTGCCATGCGCGCCTGTAGGGGCCATCGGCGCGCCGAGTCCGCAGGTCACCGTCGCTGTGCCGCGACCTCCCCGTCGAAGGCGGCGGCGAGGCGCAGATAGCGGGCCGCGTCCTCGGGCCGGCCCTGGCGCTCCAGGGTGCGGCCGAGCATCAGCGTCGCGTACTGCTCGACGGGGTCACGCTCCAGCACCGCACGCAGCTCGGTCTCGGCCTTCTTGAGCTGGGCGGAGTGGTAGTAGGCGCGGGCGAGCAGCAGCCTCGGCGCGACCTGCTCGGGCACCTCGCCGACGATGCCGGTCAGGATGCGTACGGCCGTGACGTACTCCTTGGCCTCGAAGAACAGCTGGGCGCGGTCCCAGCGCTCGGCGGTGGTGCCGGACTCGTAGTAGCTGTCGACCACGGAACGTCCTCTCGTAGCTGGTCTGTCCATCCCGATACGGACGCCACAACAAGGGGCAGTGGTTGAAAATTCCACAACTATACGGGTGTGGTGCGCGTGGGAGGCTGCCACCGGGTGCCCCGACAGGAATAGGTTGACCGACATGAGCAATCTCGATCGTCAAGCCACAGTCTCCGTGTGCGGCGGCCGCGGCTTCGTCGTCGCCGAGCCGGTGCGCGAGCTGCTTTCGCCGCGCACCGTCAAGCTCGGCGAGTCCACCGAGGTCCGCCGGCTGCTGCCGAACCTCGGCCGCCGCATGGTCGGCGCCTGGGCCTTCGTCGACCACTACGGTCCGGACGACATCGCCGACGAGCCCGGTATGCAGGTGCCGCCGCACCCGCACATGGGGCTGCAGACGGTGAGCTGGCTGCACGAGGGCGAGGTGCTGCACCGCGACAGCCTCGGCAGTCTGCAGACCGTACGCCCGCGCGAGCTCGGCCTGATGACTTCGGGGCGGGCGATCAGCCACTCCGAGGAGAGCCCTCGCCCGCACGCCCGCCTGCTGCACGGCGCCCAGCTCTGGGTGGCCCTGCCCGACGCCCACCGCCACACCGAGCCGCACTTCCAGCACCACGCGGACCTGCCCACGGTCACCGCCCCGGGCCTGAAGGCCACGGTGATCCTGGGCGAGCTCGACGGCGCGGCGTCGCCGGGCACGATCTACACCCCCCTGGTGGGCGCCGACCTGACCCTGACGGCCGGCGCGGACCTCGCTCTGCCCCTCGACCCCGACTTCGAGTACGCGGTCCTGTCGATGTCCGGCGAGGCCCATGTGGACGGCGTCCCGGTCCTCCCCGGCTCCATGCTCTACCTCGGCTGCGGCCGCACCGAACTCCCCCTGCGCGCCCCCTCGGACGCATCCCTCATGCTCCTGGGCGGCGAGCCGTTCGAGGAGGAGATCGTGATGTGGTGGAACTTCATCGGGCGGTCGCAGGAGGAGGTCGCGCAAGCGCGGGAGGAGTGGATGTCGGGGGCGCGGTTCGGTGAGGTGAAGGGCTACGACGGTGATCGGCTGGCTGCCCCGGAACTGCCGCCGGTACCGCTGAAGCCGCGGGGACGGGTGCGCTGACCTGCTCTGATGTCCATCAGGACTGAGAATGCTCTCGATCCGGATGGCGTTGCCCGTGCCGACTTGACCAGGGCGACGGAGGGCCCCTCGAACTGCTCGACGGTCGGGGGCCTTCGTCGAATGTCCAGCAGTCTGTGACAGTGTCCGGCAATCCGCGTGCTGACTCACTGCCGACTGTCTGATGCTGTGTCAGTTCTGCCGACGTGTTCCCGTGGTCGGGCGCCACGGGCCCTTGCCCGTCCATTCGGAAACCCCGTCCACTCGGAAACAGGGTGCGACTGGACAGACCCATGGACGGCGGGTCGACAAGCGCGGAAGCTCCTGGCAGCACGGGTGATCTTGGTCGAGATCCCCACTGTCAGGAGCTTCGTCGTTGTACGGACGTGTCCAACTCGCGGCCACCGCCGCCGGCTTGGAAAACGCTCCTTGATCGACTGGGGGGGGCACCGCGGTGACCGGTGCCCGCCTGTTGGGCCGGTCTGCCCAGGGAATCGTGAGCGGCTCGTCCGTCATCGAGCCGGACAAACGGAAGCGCCATTCAGCCCATTAGTCATTTGGGTAGATCAAGCACCGAACTCTTCCATTCCAGCGAAACCGCTCAGATAAGCCGTAGTCGGAGCACCTTCCTGCGTAATATTCCAGACGCAGAATCGAATTCTGCGGCCGGTAATCGCCAAGATAATCCTCTCAAAGGAGTTGGCCCATCGATGACGCTGAATATTCCTGACGCGCCTCCACGGCGCACATTGTCGGTGTGGATCGCGGCGGTTACGGCCGTGGCGATGGCCGCTGTCGTCCTCGCGGTGACGCCGACACGCGCAAACGCTGTTGCCAGCCCTGTGCTTCTGGGTACGGCAGCCAGTTTCGGAGTGCTGGCCGGCGCCACGGTCACCAACACCGGTCCCACGGTCGTCAACGGTCTCCACGTCGGCGTAAGCCCCGGGGCGGCCATCACCGGGTTCCAGACGTCCGACGGAGGGCCCGGCATTGTGACCCCGCCCGGGGTTCTGCACCGTGCCGATGCCGTCGCGGGCCAAGCCAAGACCGACCTGAATACGGCGTACAACCAGGCCGCCGGACAGACTATGACGGACGCGACCTACAACGACGCTCCCCACGAGTTCGGTGGCCAGACGCTGACGCCGGGCCTCTACAGGGCGAACAGCTCCGCCGGGATCACCGGCACACTCACCCTGGACGCCCAGGGCAACTCCAGTGCCGTCTGGGTGTTCCAGATCGGTTCGACGCTGACGACGGCATCCGCCAGCTCGGTGAGCCTCATCAATGGCGCCTCGCCGTGCAATGTGTACTGGCAGATCGGCAGCTCGGCCACGCTCGGTACCAACTCCACGTTCGTGGGCACCATCCTGGCCGACACCTCGATCACCGCCACCACGGGAGCGGTCATCAACGGCCGGCTGCTGGCCGATGCGGGCCTGCGCGGTGACGGCGCCGTGACGCTGGACAGCAACAGGATCTTCCTGGGGCCGTGCGGGACCGGGGCCACTGGTGGGACCACGGGCGGTCTGGTCACCGGCGGTGTTGTCGCCGGCGCCACGTCCGGTGGCACCACGGGCGCCACGACGGTCGGAGTCATCGCGGGCGTGCCGACGGGTGGTGTTGTCGCCGGCGCCACGTCCGGTGGCACCACGGGCGCCACGACGGTCGGAGTCATCGCCGGCGTGCCGACGGGCGGTGGAACCGGCGGCATCCTGGGCGGCATCCTGGGCGGCGTCCTGACGACAGGCGGCACCACGGGCGGAGCGCTCGGCGGCCTCGTCGCGGGCACTACGACGAGCGGGACCACGGGTGCCACCACGGGCGGCGTCCACGGCGGCACGACCGGCGGGACCGGGCACGAGCACCACCACCACCACCACGGGAAGCCCGGAGGCCACTACGGGAAGCCGGAGAAACCGGGAGGCCACTACGGGAAGCCGGAGAAGCCAGGAGGCCACTACGGGAAGCCGGAGAAGCCGGGTCACCACGATCACGGTGGGAAGCCCGAAAAGCACGGCGGTTACGGCGGGTACGGCAACAAGCCCGGCAGGGACGACGGCTACGGCAGCGTTCGTCACTGAATCGTGCATGCGTCCTTGAAGGGACGGGCGGCGCGCGGCGGATCGTTGTCGATTCCGTCGCGCGGCGCCGCCGAAAGCTCAGGAGAGCAGTGAGAGAAGCCGGGATCGAAAGGCCGGGAGGGGCTGTGCTGGATGGCACTGCATCGACGGATGCGGACGAATCTAGGGATGAATTCCCACAACAATCCGCGTCACAATCCGCAGAAAGACCCGCGGCACAATCGGAGCCTCCGCCGGGCTTCCTGCAAGCTGTAACGAGTACTGCCGTGTTCCTCTGCCTGGCGACGACCCTGGTCCATGTGCTCCTGGTTTTTCTGCATGTGGCGCCCCCGAACCCGCTCTCACAGCAGTACAGCCGGCAAGTCAACGCATGGGTCTTCCCGCTGTTCGAGCAGAACTGGCGACTATTCGCCCCGGATCCGGAGTCCGTCAACCGGCAGATTTCGGCGAGGACCCAGCACACCGCCCCCGACGGAACCGTGCGGGTGAGCGGCTGGTTCGATCTGACCGCCGTGGACAATTCCGCGGTGGAGCACAACCCCTTCCCCAGCCATACGGCGCAGAACATGCTGCGGCGGGCATGGAGTTCCTACCTCGAAAACCACGTTGTCGACGACCAGCCGCGCTCACAGCGGGCGCTGATGATCGAGCGGTACCTGACCAACATCGCGTCGGATCGCGTCGCGGCCCACCGTGGCGGGAGCTTCGAGGCCATCCAGCTACGGGTGGTCACCGTGCCCATCGCCGCGCCGGCCCCGGCGGACGGTGCGGGCGCGGCCGCGGTCGCGCCGAGGACGGCCGATACGCGGTATCTGCCCTGGCGGAAGGTTGAGGTGGACTCCCATGGAAACTGAGCAGCTGCCCGCATCGCAGCCCCCGGCCGCCGAGAGGCCGGGGGCGGGCGCGCCGCACCGCGCAACCGACCGTGTCCGTGCGGCCCTCGACGTCCTGACCGAGCGGCCGGTCTCCCTGTACGCCGCCGCGGTCCTGCGCATCGGATACGGGTCTGTCTACCTTGTCTTCCTGCTGCGCGAGTTTCCGCACCGCAACGAGATCTGGGGTCCGGGATCACCGTGGACACCGGAACTGGCGAGGGAACTGTTCGACCAGACCGGATGGATCAGTATCCTCACCCTGTCCGACAACCGCGTCTACTTCGAGGCCTGTTACGCACTGGCCGTCGGCGTATCGGTACTGTTCGCCCTCGGCTGGCGGACCAGGGCGGTGTCCGTGCTGTTCGCGGTCGTGGTCGCGTCGTTCCACGGCAGGGCGATCTTCATGACCGACGGAGGAGACAACCTCATCCTCCTCATGGCCCTCTACCTCGTCCTCACCGCATGCGGCCGCCGCTGGTCCCTGGACGCACGCAGAACCCGGCTCCGGGCATGCGCGGGTGCTGCGGCGCGCCCGTCGGTGGAACGGACGGCGGATGGGCTACGGCGTCACCTCCGCGCTTCCCGGCGGACCCTGAGCGCCGTGCTGCACAACTGCGGGATGTTCGTCATCGCGGCCCAGGTCTGCTTCCTCTACGGGTCCGCGGGCCTGTACAAGGTGCAGGGCGGATCCTGGGGCAACGGGACCGCCCTCCACTACGTCCTGAACATCGACCTGTTCCGGCCATGGCCCGGACTCTCCCTCATGGCGGACGAGCACGACGTACTGATCGCCATCGCCTGCTACCTGACGGTGCTGTTGCAGGTCGCCTTCCCGTTCGTCCTGTTCGGGCGGCTCAAGTACCCGGTCCTGACCATGCTGTTGGGCATGCACCTGGGCATCGCGGTACTCATGGGGCTGCCCCTCTTCTCGGGCGCGATGATCATCGCTGACGCCGTGTTCCTGCCGGACCGCTTCTACCGGGCTCCGGGTCGGCTGTGGCGACGTACCGCTCGGGGAGCGGGTCCCGGAGGAACGGCGGACGCGCCCCGGACACCCCGTGCACTGGTACCCGCGCAGAGCGAACCGGGCGGCTGAGGCCGTGCCCGTCCTGGCCATCTCGCAGATACACGGGCGGACGTGGTCCGCCGCCCGCCCGGCGCCGGAGACTTCACGGCGCTGCCCCTGGGTGCACGGCCGAACGCACGTTCCGTACAGAGGGAGAGAACGACCTCTCAGGGGCGGCTCGCCGCGTCGATGTATGTCTTGGTGGCGTCGGCGATGAGGTCGCGGGTGCCGTCGGGGCTGAGGGCCTGGGCCTGGAGGTGGTCGTACAGCATGCTGAAGTGCTGCGTGTCGGATCGTTTCTCCAGGTAGAGGTCGCTGGTGAACCGCTCCAGGTACACCACTCCCGCGTCGGGGCTGTCGGCGAACTGCAGGATGGAGAACTGTCCTGACAGGCCGGGGTGGGCGCCCACCGCGTGGGGAAGTACCTGCACGGTGATGTGCGGCTCGGCGCCGAGTGCGTTCAGGTGCTCCAGTTGTTCGCGCATGATGTCGGGACCGCCGACGACGCGGCGCAGTACCGATTCGTCCAGGACGACCGACAGACGCAACGGGCGGGCCGGGTCGTAGATCCGGTGCTGACGGCGCAACCGCACCTTGAGGCGCGTGGCGGCCTGTTCGGCAGTGATCGGGGGGATCGTCTCCTCGATGACCGCGTGGGCGTAGGCGGGAGTCTGCAGCAGCCCGGGGATCACCATGGGCTCGAAGGTATGGAGGCAGGCGGCGTCCGTCTCCAGGGCGATATAGACGCTCTGGGGGATGTCGCCGTAGGCGTGCCACCAGCCTTGCTGTCCGGATTCCCTGGCCATCTGCATCAGAGCGTCGATGACCTGCTGGTCCGTCACTCCGTAGAGCGCGCACAGGTCGCGCACGTCGCGGGGGCTGATGGTGCGGTTGCCGTTCTCCAGGTGACTGATCTTAGGCTGGGAGACCATGAGCCGCTCGGCCACTTCGGTGCTCTTCAGTCCACTGCCCTGGCGGAGCCGACGGAGCTCGGCTCCCAGACGGCGTCTCCTGACGGTGGGATTGGTGTTCGCCGCCACGAGCGGTGTACCTCCGGCTCCAAGTCATCGTACTCGCCCGCAGATTGCCATGGGACGAGACCTGTTGACCGTGTGCCGTGCCGTCGTGTCGCGGAGCAGTCGAAACGGAATCTGCCGTTCTAATGTGCCTCACGGCAGGAACCGCCGGAGAAGTCCACGAGCTCCACCCGACAACGTGGTCCTGTTCAGAGGTGCCGGCTTCGCCCCACCCTGACGTGCACCCGGCTGTCCGGCGCTCTCGCCCCGCGAAGGTCCACGGCCGGCCGGTGCTCTCTTCGGCCCGGGGCGGGGAGGCCGTCTGGCCGGTGCGTCGCGGCCGCCGGTTGTCCGGCTGGTCACCGATCCGCCGGGAGGCGTGGCGGCCGGACGCGTGCCGCTGTGGGCCGGTGGTCCGCAGCAGCAGTTCAGGACGGATGGTCGCGATTGCTCAGATCGCCAGCAGCCGCTCCACGGTCTCCCGGTACTGCTGTAGGGCGACGCGTAGTTCCTCGGTCTCGGCTTGGGTGTCCTGGCTCTGCCAGTTCGCGCGGAGGGTGAGTTGGCGTTCGGCGAGGGCGTTCGTCAGGAGGGTGACCATCTGGCCGAAGGTGCCGTCGGCTTCCTCCACGGCGTGGCGCGGGCTGTCGACGAAGTTGCTGACGGCCTGCTGGAGGCGGACGGCCAGCTTGTCCCGTTCGCCCGTCGGGAGCAGCTGGTGTTCCGAGATCCGGGTACGGTCGGGGTCGGCGGAACCGGTGAACACGTCGCGCGGCGCCCGGGCCGATTCCGGTCCCGCTGCCTGCGGTGCGCGCTGCTCGGCGAGATCCGGGGTCTGGGCCTCGGGCTGCCTCGCGCGTTCGGAGTCGTACAGCATTACGTGCCACTTCCCTTCGTGTGGTGCCGGCCATGTGCGGTGGGTGCCCGGCCGTGGTCATCGGGGGGCTGTGAACGGTGCCGGTCCGAGTCGGCCGGCTCTTCGGTGGCCAGTGCGGCGAACAGGCCGCGGGCCTCGACCATGGCCTCGCGCATCTCTTCGGTGCCGCTCTGGCCGCGGACCGCGGCATGGACGCCGCGGTAGCCGTGGACCTGGCCCGCGTGGTGGACGGAGAGCGCGGCCAACTGCTCGTCGAACTGCTCACCGCTCGGGAATCCCCGGTCCTGGGCCAGCCGGGCCAGGAGCGCGTCGGCCTCGGTAACCGCCTTGTGCGGCGAGTCGACGAACTGCTCCTGGATCCGGGCCCATTGAGCGACGTACTGCTCGCGATCCTCGGGCGACAAGGGCCGCTCCTTGAGGGATCCGTACCGCCGCACGCGCTCGCCGAGTTCTTGGCCGGCGGCTTCGGTGTCGCCGTTGTGGCCGGCCAGGGCGTGGTCGTACTCGGGGCCGAAGCGCCGCTTCAGCCCACGGTTGTCACCGCGCCGGCCGAGCCCGATGAAGAGAACTGCGGCCGCGATCACGACCACCACGGCGATCACCACGATGGCGAACATCGACATGACGTTCCTCTCTGACTTCCGGCTCGTAGGCCGATCTGCTGCATGTGCGTCAGCTCCTGCCGACCGGTGCTTGTATCCGTGCCTGCCGGACGGCGCCCACCCGAGGTGGGCACCGGGCGTTCGTGGGTTTGGAAGTGCCCTTGGCCCGCTCGCGGATCCTCCCGGTGCCCGGGACGGCCCGGCGTATCCGCCGGGGGGGGGGAGGGCGCGGGGCGCCACCCCGTCCGACTACCGGCGGTTCCAGGCGTATCGGCGTCCGCCGCCGTTGCGGTGGTGGCGGGAGAAGCCGAGGATCCAGAAGACCAGCAGGACGGCCGCGACGATCCACAGGACGTGCATGGTGAAGCCGACCCCGAGCAGCAGCAGGACGAGCAGGAGAAGGAGAATGAGAACGATCATGGTGGGCCTCCAGCAGTTGCAGGGCCGCAAGCCCTGCTCTCCGCGAGGTCCAGGCGAAACAGAACGGGGGCGCGTCGCCCGGAAGTTCCGAGCGGCATAGCCCAACGCCGTGCCTGCCAGTCAACTCCGCATGACCGGCCCTGTCAACGCGAGCGGAATGCCGGCGCGTTCGCGAACGGGCGCGCAGAAGACCGGCGCTCGTGACGGCTCGGCGGCCACATCGTCCAGGGGTGCTGGTGGCAGTAAGTGATCCTTCCACCAGGACAGGCCCATCACCATGCGAACACTCGACGAGGAAGTGCGATCAAGCCGTTCCCACCCAGCGGGGTGCTCTGCGTGATCGAGGGATATTCTTCCGGATTCCGGTGCCTGATCGCAGTTTGGCGGGGAACACGACAGATAGCGGTGCTGCCACCGGGAACACCCGTGGTTCGCCGTTCAACGGCAGGAGAAGACAGATGCTGGCATTCGTGGCGGCCGTGCTCTTCGTTATCGCCTTCGTCATCCATGCAACCGAGACGTCGACCGAGATGGTCTTCAGCGCGACGAGCCTCATGCTCGTCGGGCTTGCCCTCCTCTCCGTGCACTCGGCCGGCGTGGGCTCCGGGTGGTCTCCCCGCGGCCGTGGCCGCCGACGCTGAGCGAGGTCTTCGGGTCCCCGCTCGATCTGCCGGACCGGTAGCCGAAGCCCCTGTACCACTCGTCGTCCTGGCGCGCGGCGCATGGTCTGAATCCGGGCCGCCGTGCGCGTCTCCGTGAGTGGACGTTGTTGCCCCGGCCCTCGCTGGTCTCTGCGGTTTCCTCCGCGGGCAGGTGCACGTCGTCGGCGGAGATGTTCACTTCCACGACTCCGTCAGCGATGGCCGTTGGCCGCGGGTCGCCGCCAGCTCCCCGGCTCCGGTCTTCAGCGTCGTGCCGAAAGACCTTGTGGCGCAACGGATATGCGCAGCAGGCACCGCCGAACACCGGCCGGGCGTCCAGCCCCTGAGAATGGTCACTTCCGGCCGCCTTCTGGTGCGGGATGGGGGCTATCCTGAGGTACGGACGCCCTGGACCCCGGCGGACCTGTTGTTGCTCGACACAGATGGCTGCCGGGAGCGGACCACTTCGTCCGGTCGCCCGGCGCATTCCTTGGAGGAACTGGGCGGTTCCCCTGGCCTGGTGGTCAGATTGTCGGCCCGCCTGTTCGCCTGCCTCCGCCCCATGCATGTCCCTGCCGGGAACGCCCCGAGAGGAGCCGGGTGTCAAGCTCCTCTCCGTGGCCCTGCCCGGCGGGCCTCTGGAACTGAGGCGTCATGCCCCTACCGCAGTTGAACGTCCACCGGCACCACGGAAAGACCAGCGCTCTGCTCACCCTGGCCGGTGAGATCGATCTGGAGACGGCGCCGCTGATGCGTGCGGCGCTGGAACGGTCCCTCCGGGGCGGCGTACGCACCATCGACATCGATCTCCCCCCTGCCACGTTCCGCGACTCCAGCGGCCGCAACGCCTTCATCGCCCCCGTGGCGTGTTTCGCGACATCGCATCGGCTCGCTCCCGCTGTCCCGGGCGGTGTGCTGTGAGGGTTCGGCCCCGGCGGGGGCAGTCACAGAAGTCCGCACTCGACGAGTCGTTCACCCCGAGCGCGGCGCCCCTGCGCCGGGTGAACCGCTGGCTGGTGGAGGACCTGCGCCAGGATCTGGCGGATCTGTACGTGGAGTCCTGTGAAACGGAGCCGGGCGAGGACTGCCGCAGTCGCAGCCGAGAGGACTTCCTGAACCGTCTCACCGGTGACATCCGTCGGCCGGGGTTCGCCATGGTGATCGCGGAGACGGACGGGCTGGTGGGATGCGCCTTCGGCTTCCCGGTGCGCAGCGAGGGCTTTCGGTGGCTGGGTTTCGACGGTGAGCTGCTCCGCAGCTTCGAGCAACTCACCGAATCCGACAGGGCCTTCGCCATCACCCACATCCTGGTCCGCCCGCACCCTCAGAGCCAGACCCTGGGCCGGCGTCTGCAGGAGCGCCTGCTGGACGACCAGCAGGCGTCGCTCGGCGCCACCTTGGTGGATCAGGCCGATCACCCGGCCCTCACTGCCTTCCGGGCCTGGGGGTGGCAGGACATCGGAGAGATCTGGAGGCCGACCGACCACACGATGTTCCGCGTGCTGGTCCTTCCCCTCGGAGAACGGACCGTGGCGAGGCTGGAGGGTCTCGCTCCCCAATCCTGGACGCGGTGGACCGGGTGATGCCGAACAGCCGGTCGTCCCGGATCCGTGTGCTGGTCGCCGAGCAGGCGGCCCGGCGTGGTGCCCGGGCCGGGGTGGTGGACGTGTGTACCGCGGCGGTGGCCTCTCTGCCGGTCGGTGGGGCCGGGGTTTCGGCGATGTACCGGACGGCGGCGAGCCATCCGCTGTGCAGTACCGATGACATCAGTGAGCAGCTGGAAGAACTACAGCTCGCTCTGGGCGAAGGGCCGTGTGTAGATGCCTTCACGCACGGTGCGGCCGTCCTGATATCCGACTTGCGGGCCGGCGAACTGCAGGACTGCTGGCCCGTGTTCGCCGGTGCTGCCCTGGAGGCCGGGGCGCTCGCGGTCTTCGCGCTCCCCCTGCAGATAGGGGCGATCAGCCCCGGGGTTCTGGACCTGTACGCCCAGGTCCCGGTCCGGTTGGACGCGGAGGAGCTGGCCGACGCCTTGGCTTTCGCTGATCTCGCGACTCTGGTCCTGCTCGACGCCCGGATCGATGAGACGGGCGCACCACCCGGCGACGGTGTGCCGAGCGGACACGCCGAGGATCTGGGCGGGTACCGGGCGGAGATCTCCCAGGCCACCGGCATGCTCACCGTCCAGCTGGGTGTCGGTGTCGAAGAAGCCTTCGTCCGGCTGCGCGCCCACGCCTATGCCCACGGGCGTCGGCTCACCGTCGTGGCCGCTGACGTGGTGGCCGGCCGGCTCCGCTTCTCCCGCGACGCGGAGCCGACCCAGTGCGACGAGGACACATGACGTCCTCGCCCGGGCCAGTGAACGCACCATGCGCCGAGGTTCCCGCCCGATTCCGGCAGGGCTAGTCTCCATAGAGGGTGTAGATGATGGATGAGCGACTCCTGGCCAAGACTTTCGTCGAGCTGGCGGACAATCTGGTCGCCGACTTCGACTTGATCGACTTCCTGCGCCTGCTGACCGACCGCTGCGTGGGGATGCTCGGTGCGAGCGCCGTCGGCGTGCTGCTCGCGGACCGTGACGGCGAACTCCGTGTGATGGCGGCCTCCAACGAACAGGTACGCCTGCTGGAGCTCTTCCAGCTCCAGAACGACGAAGGCCCCTGCTTGGAGTGCTTCCGCACCGGTAAGCCGGTGACTGTTCCCGACCTGCGCAAGGAGACCGACCGCTGGCCGCGCTTCGCCGTGCAGGCCGGGCTTCGCGGTTTCGGCGCGGTTCAGGCCCTGCCGATGCGGTTGCGCGACGAGGTCGTCGGCGCTCTCAATCTCTTCCGCTCCGCTCCCGGCCCCTTCGACCCACTCGGTACGCCCATCGCCCAGGCCCTGGCTGACGTCGCCACCATCAGCCTCCTGCAGCAGCGCACTACCCAGCGCACCACGGTCCTCAACGAGCAGTTGCAGACGGCGCTGAACAGCCGCGTCCTGATCGAGCAGGCCAAGGGCAAACTCGCCGAGCGCCAGGGCATCGACATGGAGCAGGCGTTCACCGCCCTGCGCGTCTACGCCCGCTCCCACAACCGCCGTCTGTCCGACGTGGCCCGCGCCTTCGTCGACGAAACCGAGCCCCTCGCCGGTCTGGCGTCCTGACCCATACCGCGAGGATTGTCGCCTGTTACCGGGGTGCCGCCAGCGTTGTGCGCCGGCGGTTCTGGTCGACGCGTCTTTGACCGAACTGCCCCGCATGGTTACTCCAGGCGCGGGCGGGGTCTCTGAGCTGTGAGCGGGGGTCCGGGTCCGGCCCTCCCGAAGGAGCCCCGGCGGGCCGGTCATGGACCTGGTGGTCGTTGCGGTCCTTGTTCACAGGGTTCACAGGCGGCGCCAGCGCGCGGAGGCGAACGAGAAGACTCCGAAGAGGATCAGGCCGACCGCGACGGCGACCAGGAGCCACGGGCCCGCCGGGGTGTGCGTGAAGCTGCGGAGCGTGGCGTCCATGCCTCTGGCCTCTTGTGCGTCGAAGCGGATGGCCGCGATCAGGATGAAGACGCCGGCCGCGGCGAACACCAAGCCGCGTGCCACGCCCCCGCCCACCCCCAGGCCGGTGACGACCTGCCAGGTCCGGTGGCTCATCGCGCCAAGGTCCAGCTGTCGCAGGAACTTGCGCATCGCCGCCCGTGTGGCGAGCACCGCACCGATGCCGATCAGGAGGCAGCCGCCGGCCCCCACCAGCACTTGGCCGTACGACAGCTTCAGCACCGACGCCGTCCAGTCCTGCGACTTCGCGTTGCCGCTGGAACCCTGGCCGCCACCGGCGGCGAACACCGCGGTTCCCCAGCAGACAGAGGCATAGAAGACCGCCCGGCCGCCGTCAAGGAGTCGCGAGGCGGTCTTCCGCGCGGGCCCCCTGCTGAGGACCGCGCGAGATCCCCGCCACAGCGCCATACAGCCGAAGCCGACGACCAGCGCCCACAGCATCACCTTCCCGAAAGGCTGCGCCGCGATCCGGTCCAGCGCCCCTTGGCGATCCGCCGACTCCCCGCCGCTCCCCAGGGCCATCTGAATGGCCAGGACGCCGATGAGGACGTACACGACGCCGCGCGCGACGAACCCCGCCCGGCCGGCGGCGGTCAGCGTCTCCTTCTCGGCGGCCCTGGCGGCGGAACCCCCACCCCGGCCCCTTCCTTGTGCCTGAGACGACGTCACGGGTCCTCCCCACAGCCTGGGGCGCGCGATGGCGCGTCCCAGGCCCCTGAGTGCCCCCGTGCGGAGGTCTGATGCGCGGCGCGGGCGGGCAGCCTGTTCACCGCCGACAGGGGTACTCGGCCGGCATGCGAACCCATGAACCGCGACTCGGCGAACGCACGAAGGTCGCCTCCTTGGCCGCGAAGAGCCTGACCGGCAACCGCAGCGCGCGCCGGGCCGCCTTGCGCGGCGCCGGCTCGCTTGCCCTCACTTCTGCCGCCGTCCGGGTTGCCGTCCAGGTGCTCGGCAGCCGCCGACCGCTCCGGCATCGGCCGAGCGGGGTGTCGTCGTCCCACCGCTCAGCCGGCGCTGCCGCCTTCGCGACGGCCGCCACTTTGGAGTCGCCCCGACTGGGAGCCGTCCTCATCCCCGCCGCGGCAGGCATCGCCGCCGCCCGCGTCCGATCGGGCGCGCATTCGCCCGCCCGCGTACTGGTGGACGTCGTGTTAGGCGTGGGGATGGCGGCGGCGACCTGCCGCTGGTGGCCGCGGCACCGCGACGAGCCCGCCGACAGCGCCCGGCCGGAACTCCCGATTCCGGCCCTTCCCTCCGGCGAGGGGCTGGTCGTGGTCGTCAACAGCGACGCCGGGAACGCGGTCCCCTCCGATGCCGAGCTGCGAACCCTCCTGCCCAAAGCGGACCTGCGGCTGTGCGAGGCGGGCGAGGACCTGCACACCGTGCTCCGGCAGGCCGCCGCGTACGTATCCGCACGCGGCGGCGCGCTCGGGGTCGTCGGGGGCGACGGCACCGTCAACGCGGCGGCCGTGCTGGCCGTCGACAGCCGTCTGCCGCTCGCGGTGTTCCCCGGCGGCACCCTCAACCACTTTGCCGCCGACCTCGGACTGCCGACCCTGAAGGACACCGCCGAGGCCGTGGAAGCAGGCCGTGGCGGAACCGTCGACCTCGGCCGTATCACCGGTGACGGCAACTGCACGTATTTCCTCAACACCTTCAGTATCGGCGTCTACCCCGAACTCGTCCGGGCCCGCGAAGCCCGCGAGACGTCTCTGGGCAAATGGCCCGCCCTCGCCGTCGGCCTGCTCCGCGTCCTCGCCGACGGCACACCCATCGACGTCACCGTTGACGGACAGCCCAGGCGGCTGTGGCTGCTCTTCGCCGGCAACAGCCGCTACGACCCGCCCGGCTTCGCCCCCTCCTACCGCCACACCCTGGACGACGGGCTGCTTGATGTCCGCATGGTCGACGGAAAGCACCCCTTCGCCCGCACCCGCCTCGTCGCGGCCTTCCTCACCGGCACCCTCGCCCGCTCCCGCGTCTACCAGGAGACCACCGCCGTCCGCCTGCGGATCGACGGTGTGGGAAAGGCAGGCGACTACACCCGCGACGGCGAAGTCAGCCCCGCCGCCGACACCCTCGTCCTCGACAAGAGGACCCGGACGCTCACCGTCTATCTGCCTGAGCGACACTGATCCAGTGCCATCACCAGTGCCATCAGCGGACGGCACCGCGGTGCCGGTTCCGGGGCTATGCTGCGGGGCAGACGCCCCAGACCCCGGCGGAGCACTGCCAGTTGGGCACCACGCCCGTCCTGCACGTCTGCCGGTCTCCTGAACCGAGGCGCCCCATGCGTACTCCGCAGCACCCGCACGAACCCGACAGTTCCCAGCCGTCCGCCATGGACGCCGTGCGCCTGCGCCGGCTGAACCGCTGGCAGGCCGAGGACCTGCGCGAAGACCTCGCGGACCTGTACGTGGAATCCTCCACGGCTCCATCCGGTGAGGAGTTCCACGGCCGACAGGAGTTCCTGCGCCGCCTGGCGGATGGCGTACAACAGCCGGGATTCGACATGCTGGTCGCCGAGGCCGAAGCGCTGGCCGGCTGTGTGTACGGAGTTCCCCTGGCGCGTGACGGTTCCTGGTGGCAGGGGTTCGACGGCCCCCTGCCCCAGAACCTTGAGCAGCTCACCGCGTCCGGACATGTCTTCGCGATCACCGAAACCGTCGTCCATCCGCATGAGCACGCGCGCGGGCTCGCCCGCCGCCTTCAGGAGCGCCTGCTCGCCGACCATCAGGCCTCGCTCGGCGTCACCCTGGCCGATCAGTCCGATCACTCGGCGTTTGCCGCGTTCGCAGCCTGGGGTTGGCAGGAGGTCGGACAGGTCCACCGGCAGCCGCCCGGACCAATAGCGTTACGTGTACTGGTCCTTCGGCTGGGAGAGCGTACGACAGAGCATCCCGACGGCCTGGCTCATAATGCCCGGACCCAGCGGCCCGAATAGCCGTGCCCGCCGGAAGCGACGCGTAGGGAGAGGCTTGCGGCACCTGTTCCGGATCCGCACGGCGGGTTACCCGGCAGGGGCGTCCGAGGTCGGCCCGGACGAAGGAACCGGAGAGTCGGGTTCATGGCTCCGGTGCCGCCCGCACCACACGAGTCATCACCCCCGGTCGTGGAGGCGCCTCAGCGCGTGGCGCAGTTCGCGTTGCATCGGCGCCGGGAGCGACTCGCCCTGTGCCGTGGCGACCAGGGCCGCAGCCACGTCCCGGAGCTTGACGTTGCAACGCTGCGACACATCCACCAGCAGACCCCAGGCCCTCTCACTGGAACACGGCGCCAGGGCCATCACCATGCCGCGCGCCTGGTCGATCACCGCACGGCTCGACAGGGCTCTGTTCAACTGATCGTTCTCGGCCCGCAGTTCGAGGACCGCGGCCACAAGAGCCGCATCCTGTGCCGAAGCCGCGGCCGTCCACATCCGCTGTTCGTCATAGGGCGTGATCGCTTGATGCATGGTGCCTACCTCGCAGCGCGGTGATGAGAGCCATGGCCTACGCCCCTTCGGGCACCACAAGCGGTCGGCGGCAGGCGAGTTGCCGCTCTCCAGCCGTGCCGGGCTCGTAGCACAGCCGTGGTGCTCGAAGATCGCTTCTTCGTCCTCGGCGGCAGGGCGTCGTCGGTCGGATTGCTGCTCATCGTCGGTCGGCCGCATGGAGCCGCCGCAGGGCGCGGCGCAACGCCCGGTGCATCGGCACGGGGAGCGGCTCGTCCTCCGTGGTGGCTACCAGGGCCAGGGCGACCTCTCGGAGCTTGAGATCGCACTGCCGCGCGACATCCACCAGCAGACCCCTGGCTGCCGTGCGGCGGCAGGGGGTCAGCACCATCACCATGCCGCATGCCTGGTCGACGAGCGCGCGGCCCGCCATCATCCGGCGCAGCCGATCGTTCTCGGTGCGCAGCGCGGTGACGTCCTGCTCTGGGGGTCCGCTTCCCCATGTGGCCTCGGCCATCAGGTTCCACCGCTCCTCTTGGACCGTGGTCGTCCGCTGCATGACAGGTACCTCTCGCCGAGTTCCTCGTGTCCGGCCCGGCTGACGCCACCCCGGAGTGTTCGGGCAGGTAATCCCCAGGTCATCCGTGGTGTTCGTGATCCCTGCGGTCCTGGCTGCTCCAGCGCCCTCGGCGCCGGCGTGGGTAGCGGCGGTCCCAGCGGTCCTGGCGATCCAGGTAGTCCCGGTACTCCCCGTACCCGGAATCGCCCCCACGTCCCCAGCTCCCGGTGCCGCCTCGGCCGTAGTGGACGAGCCCGAAGATCACCACGGCTGCGGCCACCCACCACAGGGGGTTGAGGAAGCCGAGCCCGAACAGGAGCACGAGGAGGATGATCAGCAGGGCGGACATGGCGGGCCTCCCGGGAACGGAATGGGCATCGCTGCCAGGGACCGGGGCCTCACCCAACAGCGTAGCCCTGCCCAAAGGTTCCGGATAGCTTGCGACGTCATCGCATATCTGTACGACGTAGACGGCCACTTGGCCTCTGGTCAGGAAACGCGGCGAGGGCTAGCGTGCGCGGTGCCGCCCCAGCCCCCGGCCGCGCCGAACAGCCGTCGCGCTCTCCAGGGGCGCACCGTGCGCATCGCTGCCGGAAGCTGCCGCGTCACGAGCGTGGCCGCTCCTGCCCCGCCCCTCGCCAGGTGATCCCGGCGCGGCCTCGATGCGTTCCAAGCGGGCAGCGATCTGCTGCCCGCCGCGTCGCACATATCCGACCACAGGCGGTACGCATGTACGCGCTGATCGTTCCGGCCTCGGCCCCCTTCGTCCTGCTCGCCACCGTCATGGGCCTTGCCTGGTGGGAGGACCGCCTTCTGTCACCGGCCGAGTCGGCCGAAGCCCCTGTCGAGACTCCGCTGACCCCGGCGGCCCCGGCCGTGCGACCCCCCAGCGTCGCGCGCTACGGCGATCACAAGCCATCAAGCCTTGGTCGGCTCGGGTCACGACCCGCCAACTGGTCGGCCAAATCGGGTCGGTCGTGCGCGGAATCGTTTCGCCGCTTCGGTGAGGTGAAGGGTTACGACGGGGATCGGCCGGCTGCCCCGGAACTGCCGCCGGTACCGCTGAAGCCACGGGGCGGGTGCGCCGACCTCGCCCCGCACCCGGCTCATCGCGGTGCGGAGCGAGAGAGGGCCCCCCAGGTCTCCCGCACGCCTAGCCCTCGTGGGCGTGGACCTCGCGCAGGAAGTCCACGAGGACCCGGGTGAATTCCTCCGGCCGCTCCATCGTCGTGTAGTGGCCGGCGCCGTCCAGCTCCGTGGTGCGGCCGTGGGGGACGGCGTCCATCAGGGCCGCGACGGTGTCGAGCAGACCGGGCACGTCGAGGGCGCCGTTGATGGCCAGGACGGGGATGGCGATGTCCTTGGCACGGGAGGCCAGGTCCTCGACCGGAACGAGGTGGTCCGGCTCGTCCGGGGTGTGCTTCATCAGGGTGTGCGTCGCCATCTCGCGGACGTGCGCCACGATCGCCGGATCGATCTCTTCGAGGCTGCGCCGCGGGCCCGCGACGCCGGATCGATCTCTTCGAGGCTGCGCCGCGGGCCCGCGATCCACTCGACGAAGCCGTCGAGGCAGCCCGGGAGATCTCCGCCGGCCGGTGCCGTGTGCTGCCGCTCGGCGACGGCGGCGGACCAGGGGTCGGTCAGGTCCGGCTCGCCCAGCCCGCGGCCGCTGACGACCAGGGCGCGCACCAGGTCCGGGTGCTCGACGGCCGTGTCCACGCCGATCATCCCGCTCATCGAGACGCCCACGAGTACGACCTGACGCAGCCCCAGGTGCCGCAGCAGGTCCGCCAGGTCGTCGGCCTGCCGGAACGGCTTGCTCGCGTTGACGGAACGGCCGTGGCCCCGGGCGCCGGGGGCGATGACCCGGTGGCCGAGGGCGGTGAGGCCCGGAATCAGGGTGTCGAACTGGGTACTGTCCGCGAAGCCGTTGTGCAGGAGCACCAGCACCTCGCCGTCACGGGCCCCTCGTCGCGGTAGGTGAGCAGGCCGTCAGTGGACTGGAAGGTCTCGAACATGATCTCCATTCATGACAGCCAAGGTGTCATGAATGGAGCGGAGATGGCAACCCGGTTGTCATGTGATGTGAGAGAGTGGTCCCGTGAGCGAGCCGACCTCCGTACCCCTGTCCCCCGACGAACTGCCGGGACGTCTCATGGAAGTCTTCGCGCTCGTCGGCCCGCTCTACCGCCGCGTACAGCGCCGGATCGAGCTGGGCGCCGCCCAGGACATCTCCGTGGGCGTGCGCGCCGTACTGGACCTGCTGCGCGAGAACGGCCCGATGACCGTGCCGCAGATGGGCCGGGCCCGGTCACTGAGCCGCCAGTTCGTGCAGCGGATGGTCAACGACGCCGCCGAGAGGAAGCTCGTCGAGAGCATTCCGAACCCCGCGCACCAGCGCTCCTCGCTGATCCGGCTGACCGACGAGGGCCACGCGGTGATCACCGCCGTGACCGCTCGTGAGTACGCCCTGCTGCGCCAGGCCGGCGGCGGCCTCAGCGATGCCGACATCGCCGCCTGTGTCCGGGTGCTCGGCCGGATGCTGGAGCTCTTCGACGACGTCGACGTCTCCAACTCCGGGCCGCCGCCCTGCTAGGGCCTGTCGTCGAATTCCCGCCTGCCGCGCGACGCCTGGCACGCGGGCGGGTGCGCTGAGCCGGGGCCGACCTCGTGCCGGACCGGGGGCGCGGTCCTGAGCGGGTAGTGCGCTGTCGTGCCGACTCCTGGGCACGGGGAGCAAAGTCGACCGGTCGCGCCGGACCTACTTTCGGGGTGTGCCCGTCCGTGAACGCGGCGGGCGCGCTATCGACTGCCCCGAAAGGACCCCTCATGTTCGACATCACCAAGGTGCAGGCCGCCCCGAGTTCGGACCTCCTCACGCCCGACAACGCGGTCATGCTCTTCGTGGACCACCAGCCGCAGATGTTCTTCGGCACCGGCAGCGGCGACCGCGCCGCGATCATCAACAGCACCGTGGGTCTCGCCAAGGCGGCCGAGGCGTTCGACGTGCCGGTTGTCCTGACCACGGTCGCCGCGGAGTCGTTCTCCGGGCCCCTGCTGCCGCAGCTCGCCGAGGTGTTTCCCGAGCACGAGGTCATCGACCGCACGACGATGAACGCCTGGGAGGACGAGGCGCTGGTGGCGGCCGTCAAGGCGACCGGGCGCAAGAAGATCATCCTGTCGGGTCTGTGGACCGAGGTCTGCCTGGTGCTGCCCGCGTTGTCCGCGCTGGAGCAGGGTTACGAGGTGTACGTCGTCTCCGACGCCTCCGGCGGCGTCAGCCCGGCCGCCCACGAGCACGCGCTGCAGCGGATGATCGCCGCCGGGGCGGTCCCCGTGACCTGGGTGCAGGTCCTGCTGGAGCTCCAGCGCGACTGGGCGCGCACGGAGACGTACGGCGCGGTCATGGAGATCGTCAAGGCGCACGCGGGCGCCTACGGCCTGGGCGTCGTCTACGCGCAGAGCGTCATCGGCGCGCACGCGGCGGGCTGACCGCCTTGGACACCGGAATTCTGATCCTGCGTCTGCTGGTGGGGCTGCTCGTCGCCGCCCATGGCGTGCAGAAGGTGAGCTCGCATCTGGGCGGCAGCGGGCTGGAGGGCGGCACGGAGGAGTTCCGCGACGACGGCTTCCGCGGCGGAGTCCTCACCGCCCTGGCGGCGGGCGGTGGCCAGATCGGATCGGGTCTGCTGCTCGCCGCGGGCTTCCTGACCCCGCTCGCCGCGACCGGGACCATCGGGGTCATGACGGTCGCGCTCACCGTGAAATGGCACAACGGCCTCTGGGTGCAGCACGACGGATACGAGTACCCGCTCTTCCTCATCGGCGCCGCCACCGCTCTCGCCGCCACCGGACCCGGTGACTGGTCCCTCGACGCGGTCCTCGGCCTCACGCCGTACCCGCTCTGGTGGGCGGCCCTCGCGCTCGTGGCCGGCCTCGGCAGCGGGCTGCTCACCCGGCTCGTACTGCACCGGCCGGCCCCGCCGGCCCCGCACACCGCGGCCACCGCCGGGCGCTGAGCACGCGCCCCCAAAGACCGGGTCCGGCCGCTCCGCACCCCCGAACGGACGGCCGGGCCCTTCCACTTCTCCTACCAGGAGCACCTGATGGAAACCACCACCACCGCGCCCCCGCACGGCGGCGGCCAGCCGCTGCTGCACCAGAAGGGCGCCGAGACCCAGGCGTTCGGCACGCTCAAGCAGCTGCCGATCGGCCTCGGCCACGACACCCGCATGTACGCCTGCCAGCGGCTGAACCGCGTACTCGCCGACACCCAGATCCTGTACTCCCTCTACAAGAAGCACCACTGGCTCATGCGCGGGGCGACCTTCTACTCGCTCCACCTCATGCTGGACAAGCACGCGGAGGCCCAACTGGCCGTCGTGGACGCGCTGGCCGAGCGGATCCAGAGCCTCGGCGGCGTCGCGGTCTCGGACCCGCGCCACGTCGCGGAGCTGACGGCCGTTCCGCGGCCGCCGGACGGCGTGGAGGAGGTCCCCGTCATGCTGTCGCGGCTCCTCGACGCCCACGAGCGGATCCTGATCGACGCCCGGGACGCCGCCGCCCGGATCTCGGCGGAGGGCGACGAGGGCAGCACCGACCTGCTCGTGTCCGAAGTCATCCGCACCGGCGAGGCGCAGGTGTGGTTCCTGGCCGAGCACCTCGTGGACACCCCGCTGGTGCGCGCCTGATGGACGACACGTACGACGTCGTGGTGGTCGGCGCGGGGCCGGGCGGCGAGGTCGCCGCCGACCGGATCGTCCGGGCCGGACTGACCGCCGTCGTCGTCGAGGCCGAGGCCGTCGGCGGCGAGTGCTCCTACCGCGCGTGCATCCCGAGCAAGGCCCTGCTGCGGCCCGGCGCGGCCCGGGAGGCCGCGCGGTCGGTGGACGGGGCCCGGCAGGCGGTAACGGCGGTACTCGACCCGGCACTTGTCCTGGCCCGCCGCGACCGGTTCACCGGCCGCGGCGACGACAGCGGCCAGGCCGACTGGCTGAACGGCGCCGGCATACCCCTCGTACGAGGGCACGGAAGGCTCGCCGGAGTGCGCCGGGTCGACGTGACCGGTACGGACGGCACGGTCCGCACCCTGCGGGCCCGGCTCGCGGTCGTCCTCAGCACCGGGACGGAACCCGCGCTGCCGCCGGTCGAAGGGCTCGACCGGATCGGTGTGTGGACCAACCGGCAGGCCACCACGGCCGATGCGGTGCCCGGGCGGCTCGTCGTCATCGGCGGGGGAGTGGTGGCCTGCGAGATGGCCACCGCGTGGCGCTCGCTCGGCTCCTCCGTCACCCTGCTCGTCCGCGACCGGGGCCTGCTGAGCGGCTGGGAGCCGTGTGCCGGCGAAGAGGTCACCCGGGGTCTGACCGCTCTCGGCGTCACGGTCCGCTTCGGGGTCTCGGCCACCCGGGTCGCCCGCGACGAGACCACCCGTACCGTGACCGTGGAGACCGACGACGGTGCCGCCCTCGTCTGCGACGAGGTGCTGGCCGCCACCGGCCGCCGCCCGCGGACCACGGACCTCGGCCTGGACACCGTCGGCCTGCCGGCCGGTGACTGGCTCCCGGTCGACGAGACCTGCCGGGTCACCGCCCTCGACGGCGACTGGCTCTACGCGGTGGGCGACGTCAACCACCGTGCGCCGCTGACCCACATGGCCAAATACCAGGCCCGCGCCTGCGCCGCGGCGATCGCCGAGCGAGCCGCGGGTCGCCCGGCCGACACCGGCCGACGACAGGCCTGGAGCGCGGAGGCCGACCAGTTCGCCCTCCCGCAGGCCGTCTTCACCCACCCCGAGGTCGCGAGCGTCGGTCCGACCGAACGCGCGGCGCGCGAAGCGGGTCTCGCGGTACGTGCGGTGGAGTACCGCATCGACGACGTCGCCGGTGCCGCGCTCCACGCGGACGACTTCCGGGGCCGCGCCAAGCTCGTCGTCGACGAGACCCGGGGAGTCGTCGTCGGCTGCACGCTCACCGGCCCGATGGCGACCGAACTCATCCACACGGCGACCGTCGCCATCGTGGGCGAAGTCCCGCTCGAACGTCTGCGGCACGCCGTCCCCGCCTTCCCGACGGTGAGCGAGGTCTGGCTGCGGCTGCTGGAGGCGTACGGCCTCTGAGGCGCGCTCCGCCCGTCCATCCGATGCACCCGCACAAGTGCACCCGCACAAGTGCACCCGCACAAGTGCACCCGCACAAGCACCCGACAAGGAACCGCAGATGCCTCCCACGAAGCGCACCCTCGCGCTCTCCCTCGCCCTGACCGCGGCGCTGGCCTCCCTGATCGGCGCCGCACCCGCGAGCGGCTCGCACGCCGCCGGAACCGACCGGCACGCTCCCCGGCCCACCGTCGTCCTGGTCCACGGGGCGTTCGCCGACGCCTCCAGCTGGAGCGGCACGATCAGGCGGCTGCGCCGCGCCGGCTACCCCGTCGTCGCCGTCGCCAACCCGCTGCGCGGTCTCTCCGACGACACCGCCTACCTCCGGAGTGTGCTCGCCACCGTCGACGGCCCTGTCGTCCTGGTCGGCCACTCGTACGGCGGCGCCGTCATCAGCGGTGCCGCCGCGGGCGACAGCCGGGTGAAGGCCCTCGTCTACATCGCCGCGTTCACCCCGGACAAGGGCGAGAGCGCGGCCCAGCTGGCCGCCAAGTTCCCCGGCTCCACCCTCGGCGGGGCGGTCAACCCCCGGCCGTACCCGCTGTCCGGCGGCGGCACCGGCACCGAACTCGTCATGGACCAGGTGAAGTACCGCCACCAGTTCGCCGCCGATGTCTCCGCTGCCGACGCGGCGGTCATGGCCGCGACCCAGCGCCCGGTCTCCACCCTCGCGCTGGAGGAGAAGGCCCGGGACGCGGCCTGGAAGACGATCCCGTCGTGGGCGCTGATCGCCACCGCCGACAAGAACATCCCGCCGGCGGCCGAGCGGTGGATGGCCCGGCGCGCGGGCTCGCACACCACCGAGGTGGACGCGTCGCACGCCGTGCCCGTCTCCCGCCCGGCCGTGGTCACCGACGTGATCCTCGACGCCGCGCGCACCACCCGCTGACCACCCCCCCGGTACACCCCCGTACACCCCCGTAAACCCCCGTACACCTCGAAGGAGAACCCCTCATGCCGAACCCGCCGACCCTCGAACCCGCCGCCCAGGCCTTCGCCGATGCCACCGCGCAGCCGCCGTTCCTCTACCAGATCCCCGTGGCCGACGGCCGCAAGGCGGTGGACGACGTCCAGAGCGGTGACGGTGTCCCGCTGCCCGCCGTCGACGAGGAACGGGTCACCGTCTCCGGCGGCCCGACCGGCGACGTCCGCGCCCGGATCGTCCGCCCGCGCGGAGCCACCGGCCCCCTCCCCGTCATCCTCTACATCCACGGCGCGGGCTGGGTCTTCGGCAACGCGCACACCCACGACCGGCTGGTGCGCGAACTCGCCGTCGGCACCGGGGCGGCCGTCGTCTTCCCCGAGTACGACCTCTCGCCCGAGGCCCGCTACCCCGTCGCCATCGAGCAGAACTACACCGTCGCCCAGTGGATCGCCCGCGAGGGACACCACAAGGACCTCGACGGCACCCGGATCGCCGTCGCGGGCGACTCGGTCGGCGGGAACATGACCGCCGCCCTCACCCTCATGGCCAAGCAGCGCGGCGACGTCCGCCTCACCCAGCAGGTCCTCTTCTACCCGGTCACCGACGCGGGCTTCGACACCGAGTCGTACCACCTCTTCGCCGAGGGCTACTTCCTGCGGCGCGACGCCATGAAGTGGTTCTGGGACCAGTACACGACCGAGGAGGCCGAGCGCGCCCAGATCACCGCCTCGCCGCTGCGTGCCACCACCGAGCAGCTGACCGGCCTGCCGCCCGCGCTGGTCGTCACCGCCGAGGCCGACGTCCTGCGCGACGAGGGCGAGGCGTACGCGGCGAAGCTCCGCGCAGCCGGAGTGCCCGTCACCGCCCTGCGCGTCCAGGGGGTCATCCACGACTTCGTCATGCTGAACGCGCTGCGCGAGACGCGGGGCGCCGAACTCGCCATCGGCGTCGCCATCGACACCCTGCGCAAGGCCCTGGCATGACCGGGCCGTCGACGAGCATGCCGGTGGCGGGCGTCGTTCCCGCCGCGCGGCAGGCCGAGGCGCAGGCCGACCTCCTCGTCCGCAACGCGAAGGTGTTCACGGGTGACCCCGCCCGTCCCGAGGCCCGTGCCGTCGCGATCCGCGACGGCCGGGTCGCGGCCCTCGGCGACGACCACGACCTCGCCCACCTCGTCGGGCCGGGAACCAGGGTCGTCGACGCCCTCGGCCGCAGGGTGATCCCCGGCCTCAACGACTCCCATCTGCACGTCATCCGGGGCGGCCTGAACTACGTCCTGGAGCTGCGCTGGGACGGGGTGCGCAGCCTCCGCCACGCGCTCGCCATGCTGCGCGAGCAGGCCGGCCGCACCCCCAAGGGGCAGTGGATCCGGGTCGTCGGGGGCTGGACCGCCGAACAGTTCGCCGAGCGCAGGATGCCGACCGTGGCCGAGCTGAACGCGGCCGCCCCCGACACCCCGGTGTTCGTCCTGCACCTGTACCAGTCGGCCCTGATGAACCGGGCCGCCGTGCGGGCCGCCGGATTCACCCGCGACACCCCCGACCCGCGCGGCGGACAGATCGTCCGGGGCCGGGACGGCGAACCCACCGGGGTCCTTCTCGCGGCGCCGAGCGCGCTCATCCTGTACTCGACCCTGGCCAAGGCACCCGCCCTCGACGAGGCCGACAAGCGCACCTCGACGCGGCACTTCCTGCGTGAGCTGAACCGCTTCGGGCTGACCTCCGCGGTCGACGCCGCCGGCGGGTTCCAGAACTTCCCCGACAACTACGCCACGGTCGTCGACCTCGCCGGGGCCGGGGAGCTGTCCCTGCGGATCGCCTACCACCTCTTCCCGCAGACGGCCGGCCAGGAGCTCGCCGACCTGAAGCGCTGGACCGAGATGGTCAAGCCCGGGGACGGGGACGAGTGGCTCCGGCTGAACGGCGCCGGCGAGAACCTGACCTGGGCCGCCGCCGACTTCGAGAACTTCTCCGAGCCCCGTCCCGAGCTCGCCGCGGGGTACGAGGCCGAGTTCGAGCAGGCCGTCCGGCTCCTGATGGAGAACGGCTGGGGCTTCCGGCTCCACGCGACCTACGACGAGACGATCCGCCGCGACCTGGCCGTCTTCGAGAAGCTCGCGGCGGACGGGTTCTTTCCCGGCGACAACCGCTGGCTCTTCGACCACGCGGAGACCGTCTCGGCCGCCAGCCTGGACCGCATCGCGGCCCTCGGCGGCGCCCTCTCGGTCCAGAACCGCATGTCCTTCCAGGGCACCGCCTTCCGCGACCGCTACGGCGCCGAGGCCGCCGCCCACGCCCCGCCGGTCGGAGCCATGCTCGACCGGGGCCTGACCGTCGCCGCCGGAACCGACGCCACCCGCGTCTCCTCGTACAACCCGTGGGTCGCGCTCCACTGGCTGGTGACCGGGCGCACCGTCGGCGGCACCGCGCTCTGCCCGGCCGGGAACCTGATCAGCAGGGAGACCGCCCTCGGCCTGTACACCCGGGGCGGCGCGCGGCTCACCGGCGAGCAGGACGTCAAGGGGCGGCTGCGGGAGGGCTGTTACGGCGACCTCGCGATCCTTTCCGACGACTTCCTCACCGTGCCCGAGGCCGCCATCCCCGACATCGAATCCGTACTCACCGTGGTCGGCGGCCGCATCGTCTACGCGAGTGCGGAGTACGAGGGGCTCGACGAGGCCGTCCCGCCGGTCAGCCCGCAGTGGAGCCCCGTGGCCCACTTCGGCGGCTACCAGGGGGGTGCCCGCCAGGCCTCGCTCGTGGCGGAGGCCGTCGCCGAGTCCGAGCAGCAGCGCCGGTGGCGCGTCGCCCGCGGCTCCGCTCCCGAGACACCTCCGCCGTTCATCGACCCCTGCTTCGCGCACTGAACGAGAGATCCCCACGATGAGTACAGCCTCCCTCCCCGCCGACGGCGCCGACGACGCGCCAAAGGCTCCCCCGGGGCGCCGCTTCGAACCGGACCTGCGGTCGATGACCCGGATCAACCTGCGCCCCATCGCCTCACCCATGCCGCTGGGCTTCTTCACGGTGGCGATCGCCTCCGCGATGACGGGATGCCTGCAGCTCGGGCTCTTCGAGCCCGAGGCCCGCAAGGCCGTCGCCCTGTGCGTACTGCCCGCCTTCGCCCTGCAACTCCTGGTGAGCATCCTGGCCTTCGGCGCCCGTGACGTGATCGCGGCGACGCTCATGGGCGTCTTCGCCGGCAGCTGGCTGGCCTACTCGCTCGTCATGGTCAGCGGCGCGGCCGACGGCCTTCGGGTGCTGGGCGTGTTCAACCTGGTGTTCCTCTGCTTCGGGGCGCTGATGACCGCCGTGACGCGGCCCAAGCGCGCGCTGTGGCTGGTCCTGGTGGCCTCCCTGCCCCGCTGGACGGCCACCGGTCTGTCGGGGCTGACCGGCGCCGAATGGCTCACGCGCACGTCCGGGGCGCTCGGCCTTCTGGTGGCGCTCGTCGCGATGTACGCGGCGTTCGCCCTGATGCTGGAGGACATGCGCAGCGAGGAGGTCCTGCCCATCGGCCGCAGTGGCCCCGCCCACGCCGCCGTGGAGGGCGACCTCGCGGTCCAGCTCCGCAACCTGGAACGCCACGCCGGCGTGCGCCGCACCCTCTGAACCCACCCACCCACCCACGAACACCGCGACCGCACTGGAGCACCCATGGAACCGCAGGTGATGGACCGGCCCGAGAGGTCCCGGTACGAGATCGTCCTCGCCGGTGACGACGGCACCGAGACCGCGGGCTTCGCCGAGTACTTCCTCTCGGAGGACGAGATCGCCTTCATCCACACCGAGACCGAGCCCCGGTTCGCCGGACGGGGCCTGGGCGGGCTGCTCGTCCGGGGAGCCCTCGACGACGCCCGGGCGCGCGGGCTGCACGTCCTGCCGTACTGCCCCTTCGTCCGGGGGTGGATCGGCAAGCACCCGGAGTACGCCGACCTGGTGCCCGAGGCGCGCCGCGCCCGGTTCGGTCTGTGAAGCACGTTTCGCCTTCCCCACCTCCACCCACCCACCGAGGAGTTCACCCATGTCCCGATCCGCGGACCCCACCGTCGTGCTGGTCCACGGCGCCTTCGCCGACGCCTCCAGCTACGCCCGCGTCATCCCCGAACTGACCGCCGCCGGCCTGAAGGTGGTGGCTCCGGCGGTCCCCAACCGCGGCCTGGTCGACGACGCCGCGTACATCGCGTCCGTGATACGTGCCGTCGACGGCCCCGTGATCCTGGTGGGGCACTCCTACGGCGGCGCCGTCATCACCCTCGCCGGCGCGGAGGACAACGTCCGGGCGCTGGTCTACCTGGCGGGATACGCGCTGGAGGAGGGCGAGAGCCTGGGCGAGCTCCAGGGACGCTTCCCCGACTCCGGCCTCGCCGACGCTCTCGTCCACACCCCGTTCCCCGTGGCCGGCTCCACCGAGACCGGCACCGATGTGTCGGTGGAGGCCGAGAGGTTCCCCGCGATCTTCGCCGCGGATGTCGACCCCGAGCTCGCCGCGGTGCTCGCCGCCTCCCAGCGCCCCCTGGCCGCGAGGGCCTTCGCGGAGGCGGCGCCGGTCGCGGCGTGGAAGAGCAAGCCCTCCTGGGGCCTGGTCGCGGCCTCCGACCGGACCATCAACCCCGAGGTGGAGCGCTTCGGGTACGAGCGTGCCGGCATGACCACCGTCGAGGTCGACTCCTCGCACCTGGTCATGCTCGCCCACCCCAGGGCCGTGGCCGGGCTGATTCAGGACGCGATCCGGGCCACCGCCCCCTGACCAGGTCCCTGACGTCGAACGATTGGTCGATAATGTTCGACCGCTGGTAGCTTCGGGTCGCCCCCAAGGATCCTTCGGGGGCGATCGGAGGAAGCACACCCCATGAGGTTCGGGGCGAGGCTCGCGCTCGCCGTCATCACCCTCGTAGCCACGGCCAGCGCCTGTGGCGCCCCGCACGGCACCGGCTCGCAGTCCCGCCATGCCCCGGACTGCGGGCCGTACGCGCGGTACGGCAAGCACGCCGGCACCGCGGTCACCGTCTACGCGTCGAACCGGGACCGGGAAGCCGATCTGTTCGAAGAGACCTGGGCGGACTTCGCGCGGTGCACGGGGATCGACGTCCAGTACGAGGGGGACGGGGAGTTCGAGGCCCAGATCCAGATCCGGGTCGAGGGCGGGAACGCACCCGATGTGGCGTTCTTCCCCCAGCCGGGGCTCCTGGGGCGCTTCGCGCGCGCGGGCAAGCTCAAGCCCGCGAGCGCCGGGCTCGCCTCCCTGGCGAAGCGGGGCTGGTCGGCGGACTGGAACAGCTACGCGACCGTGGACGGCACCCTTTACGGCACTCCACTGGTCGCGAACGTGAAGTCGTTCGTCTGGTACTCGCCGAAGTTCTTCCGGGACAGGGGACTGAGCGTTCCCCGCACCTGGTCCGAGCTGATGGACGTGACGGAGAAGGTCGCGGCATCGGGGGTCAAGCCGTGGTGTGCGGGCGTGGAATCCGGTGAGGCGACCGGCTGGCCCCTGACGGACTGGATCGAGGACGTCCTGCTGCGCCAGCAGGGGCCGGAGGTCTACGACCAGTGGGTCACCCACAAGATCCCCTTCAATGACCCGAGAGTGATCAGGGCCATGGACACCGTGGGGTCCCTCCTCAAGAACGACCGCTACGCCAACGGCGGCTACGGCCCGGCCCGGTCGATGGCCTCGATCGCCTACCAGGAGGCCGGCACGCCGATCCTCTCCGGCGACTGTGCGATGCACCGCCAGGCCTCGTTCTACGCCGAGCAGTGGCCGAAGGGCACCGGGATCGGACCGGACAAGGACGTGTTCGCCTTCCTCCTGCCAGGGACGGAGAGGAACAGCCGTCCGGTGCTCGGCGGTGGGGTGTTCGCCTCCGCGTTCTCCGACCGTCCCGAGGTCCGGGCCTTCCAGGAGTACCTCGCGAGCGCGGACTTCGCCAACGCGCGCATGAAGAAGGGCCCGTTCGTCTCGGCGAACAAGGGCGTGGATCCGGCGAACGCCGCCAACCCGGTCGACAAGCTCTCCATCCAGCTGCTCCAGGATCCCGGGACGCAGTTCAGGTTCGACGGTTCGGACCAGATGCCCGCGGCGGTCGGTGCGGGAACGTTCTGGCGGGGCGCCGTCGACTGGATCAGCGGCAAGGGCACCAAGCCGGTGGCCGACTCCATCGAACGGTCCTGGCCGAGCCACTGATGTCGTTCGATGTCGTCGCCCAGCAGCCCAAGCTGCTGTATCTCCTCCAGGGCATCGCCGCGTTCACGGCGGTGGTGTGCCTGATCCTCGTGGCGCTGCACCGCGGGCCGGTACGGCGGCGGGGCGCGGCCCTCCTGCTGCTGGCCCCCGCGCTGCTGCTGCTCACGGCCGGTCTCCTCGTGCCCGGTCTGCGCACCCTGATGCTGTCGTTCACGGATGGTGAGGGCGGCACCTGGGCCGGACTCGACAACTACGTGTGGATGTTCACCGATCCCGAGGCGCTGATCGCGCTGCGCAACACCCTGGCGTGGGTGGTGCTGGTGCCCCTGCTGACGACCGTGGTCGGTCTGCTCTACGCGGCGGCTGTCGTACGGTCGCGGTTTAGGGGGCTCGCCCTCTCGCTCGTACTGCTGCCGATGGTGATGTCGTTCGTCGGCGCCGGCCTCGTCTGGAAGTTCGTCTACGCCTACCGGCCCGCCGGGGCGGACCAGATCGGGCTGCTGAACCAGCTCGTCGTGGCGTTCGGTGGCGAGCCGAGACAGTGGCTCGTGGAATCTCCCTGGAACGTCCTGTTCCTCGTCGTGACGATGGTGTGGACCCAGGCGGGCTTCGCGGCCGTCCTGCTGGCGGGCGCGATCGCGGCGGTTCCCCGTGAGACGACCGAGGCGGCCCAACTGGACGGTGCCTCCCCCCGGCAGATCTTCTGGCGGATCACCCTGCCGTCGATCAGACCCACGCTGCTCGTCGTGGTCCTCGCCGAGGTGATCGGCACCTTCAAGGCGTTCGACGTCGTCAAGACCATGACGGGCGGCCAGTTCGACACGGGTGTCATCGCCCACGAGATGTACGACCAGGCCTTCCGCTACGGGCGGACAGGCCGCGGCGCGGCCCTCGCCGTGCTCCTGTTCGTCCTGGTCACCCCCGTCGTCGCCTACCAGGTCCGGGCGCAGCGGAGGGCGAGGTGAACGGCGTCCGGGAGCGTCTGGCCTCCCGCGCCTTCTCGGTGATCGCCGTGGTGATCGCGGTCCTGTGGACGACGCCGACCCTCGGCCTCCTCCTCTCCTCGTTCCGCCCCGAGGGCGAGGTGAAGACGACGGGCTGGTGGACCGTGTTCGGCTCGCCGCACCTCACACTCGACAACTACGGCGAGGTGCTGTTCGGCACCGAGAACGCGTCGGGGCGGCTCGCCGACCACTTCGTCAACTCGGTCGTCATCACCGTCCCCTCGGTGCTGTTCCCCCTCGTCCTGGCGTTCTTCGCGGCGTACGCCCTGGCCTGGATCGACTTCAAGGGGCGCGACGCGCTCGTCGTCGGCATCTTCGCGCTCCAGATCGTGCCCCTCCAGATGGCGCTCGTCCCCCTGCTGAAGCTCTTCTCCCAGGGGTGGCTGTTCCTGCCCGCCTGGAACCTCACCGGACCGGCCCGGTTCAGCCACGTCTGGTTCGCCCACACGGTCTTCGCGCTGCCGTTCGCGGTGTTCCTCCTGCACAACTTCCTGGCCGGACTGCCACGGGAACTGATCGAGGCCGCCCGGGTCGACGGCGCGTCGCACGGGACGCTGCTGCTCCGGATCGTCCTCCCGCTGGCCCGGCCGGCCTCGGTCACGTTCGCGATCCTCCAGTTCATCTGGGTGTGGAACGACCTGCTGGTGGCGCTGACCCTGTCGGGCGGAACGGCCGAGACCGCGCCGATGACGGTCAGACTGGCGGCGCTGGCCGGGACGCGCGGCAACGAGTGGCAGCGGCTCACCGCGGGAGCGTTCGTGTCGGCGCTCGTCCCGGTGCTCGTGTTCTTCTGCCTCCAGCGGCACTTCGCCCGGGGCCTGCTCGCCGGATCGGTCAAGGGATGACATCGAGGAGGAGGCCGTGAGCGCCGGGCTGAGCCGGCCCGGACTGCGCGGCCGTGAAGCCGAGCTGGAGCAGCTGCGTGCCCTGGTCGGGGCGGTGGGCGACGGGGACGGCGGAGCGATCGCCCTGCTCCTGGGGGAAGCCGGCATCGGCAAGACCGTACTGCTGGAGGAGACCGTCTCGATCGCGCGGGCCCACGGGTTCGTCGTCAGCCAGGGACGCGCCGAAGAGCTGCACGAGCTGGCACCGCTCGCCTCACTGGCCTCGGGCCTCCTGCACGGTGACCCGCCGCTGCTGTCCGCCAGGGACTTCGCACACCTGGCCGGCCACCACGATCAGCGCATCTGGCTCGTCGAACGGCTGGCCCAGCTGATCGAGGAGCGCTCGGCGGGCACACCCACGCTGATCGCGATCGACGACGTCCACTGGACCGATCCGCTGAGCAGGTTCGCCCTGAACGTCATGCCGGCCCGGCTGCTCACCTCCCCGGTCCTGTGGCTGCTGGCGGGCAGGCAGGACCCGGACCTGCGCGGAGACGGACCGCGTACGACGACGGTCTCCCTGCGGCCGCTCTCCGATACGGCCCTGGCCGAGCTGGCACGCGACGTCCTCGGCGAGGACGTACCGCGGAAGGTCACGGAGCTGCTCGACGGATCGGGGGGCAACCCGTTCCTCGCGGCCGAGATGCTGACGGGAATCGCGGCGTCGGGTGCGGACGCGGCGGTGCCGCCGGAGCGGTTGGTGCTCGGTGTGCGCGGCAGGCTGGCCGCGCTCCGGCCCGCCACCCTCCACTTCCTGCGGATCGGCTCGGTCCTGGGGCGCGCTTTCCGGCTCGCCGACGCCGCGGCCCTGTGCGGCCGGTCCGCCACCGACCTCCTCGGCGAACTGCACGAGGCGATCGCCGCCGGGCTCCTCCACGACGACGGCGAACGCCTCGTGTTCCGTCACGATCTGCTCCGCCAGGCCGTGTACGCCGACCTCGCTCCCTCGGCGCGACGCGCACTGCACCGGGAGGCGGCGAGCCGGCTCGTCGCGGCGGGACGGGCCTCCGTCGACGCGGTCCCGCATCTGCTGAAGAGCGCCGAACCCGGCGATCACGAGGCGGTCCGGCTGCTCGGCAGGGCCGCCACGGACGTACTCGCCGTCATGCCCGATCTCGCCGCCGACCTGGCTGTGCGTGCCCTGGAACTGGTGCCGCCCCACGACCCCGAGGCGTTCGGGGTGGGAGAACGTGCCATCACCGCGCTGACCCGCGCGGGCCGGTACACCCGGGCACGGGAGACCGGCGACGTGCTGCTGGCCCGACAGCCGCCGCTGGACGCCTTCGCCCGCCTGCAGTGCGTCCTCGGCGACACGCTGTGGCACCTCGACGACACCCACGAGCTGACCCGCCGTTCGACGGCGGGACTGGCCGTCGTCACCGACCCGGCGGTCTCCGCCCGGCTGACCGCGCGGCAGGCACTGGCCCAGTCGCGCGGACGTGACCTCGGGAGCGCCCGGAAGACAGGAGAGCGGGCGCTCGCCGAGGCGGAGCGGGCGGGCGACCGGGAAGCCCGCGTCGTCGCGCTGTGGGGGCTCGGCGAGATCGCCCTCAACGCGGGCGAATGCGCGGCCGCCGTCGACCACCACACGGCGCTGAGCGCGTTCGACGCGGCCTTCCTGCCCGAGGAGGTCGTCGCACGGGTCCACATGGACGACTTCGACTCCGCCCGACGGCTGCTGGGGTCGGCGGGCGACCAACCACTGCGCCCCGCGATGCTGACGTGGGCCCAGGGAAGCCTGAACCTCGGGCTCGGGCGGCTCGACGACGCGGAAGCCGACTTCCTCACCGCCGAACGGCTGGAAGCGGACATCCGGGTGCCCGGCAACCTGGTCAACATACGGGTCATCCGAGGCTCGCTGGCGCTGCTGCGCGGCGAGCGCGAAGCCGCGGAGGAACACCTCGACGTCGTCAGGGCGGCCATGGCCGGCCGCCCGAACACCGGGAACCACGCCGCCCACCAGTACCTTGAGGCCGTCCTCGCCGACGCCGACGGCGACCACGCGGCAGCGGCCGAACGGGTCCGTTCCCTTCAGCGGGACCACCCGTTCGTCCGATGGAGGCTCCTGCGTACCCGCTTCGTCGAAGCGGTGCGGATCGCCCTGCGCGCCGAAGACCGGTCCCTGGCCGAGGACCTGGCGGCGCAGGCGGCCGAGCACGCCTCCCGCAACCCCTCCGTACCCACCGCACAAGGGATCGCCGCCCACACGGCCGCCCTGCTGAACGCCGACACGAGCCTCCTGGAGCGGTCCGTCCAGATCTTCCTCACCGGCCCGCGCCCCTTGCAGCTGGCAGCGGCCTCGGCCGACCTCGGGCGCGCCCTGCTGGCCACGGGCGATGCCGCCGCGACAGCCGCCCTGACCAGGGCCTACGAGGCGTACGCGCAGGCGGGAGCGGGCTTCGAGGCCGAGCGGGTCCGGACGGACCTGAACCGGGCGACGACCCGCGCCGGCCGGCGTACCGCGACCCGGCCGCGTCCAGGCCAGGGCTGGGGCGCGCTCACCGCCTCGGAGCGCAAGGTCGCCCGGCTGATCGCCACCGGGCACACCAACCGGTCCGCGGCAGCCGCCCTGGCGGTCTCCCCGCACACCGTCAACACCCACCTGGCCTCGATCTTCCACAAGCTCTCGGTCAACTCAAGGGTCCACCTGACACGGCTCGTGCTGGCGGACGCCGCGTCCAGCGGTCCGTGAACTCTGCGCCCGTGGGCAAGCCCCGGTGCGTCACGCGACAACAGGCGGCGCTTCCCCCGCCATAGCGTGACGGCGTTCAGTACCGCGCCGAGCCGCGGACCACCACACCGAATCGAGGAAGCACCCCATGCCGTACATCACCGTGGGCCAGGAGAACTCCACCGCCATCGACCTCTACTACGAGGACCACGGCACCGGGCAGCCGGTCGTCCTCATCCACGGCTTCCCGCTCGACGGCCGCTCCTGGGAGCGCCAGAGCGCCGCACTGCTCGACGCCGGCCACCGCGTGATCACCTACGACCGCCGCGGCTTCGGGCAGTCCTCCCAGCCGACGACCGGCTACGACTACGACACCTTCGCCGCCGACCTGAACACCGTGATGGAGACCCTCGACCTGAACGACGCCGTTCTGGTCGGCTTCTCCATGGGCACCGGCGAGGTCGCCCGCCACGTCTCCACGTACGGCTCCGCCCGCGTCGCCAAGGTCGCCTTCCTGGCCTCGCTGGAGCCGTGCCTGCTCAAGAGCGGCGACAACCCCGACGGGGTCGCGCCGAAGGAGTTCTTCGACGGGGTGGTCGCCGCCGTCAAGGCCGACCGCTACGCCTACTACACCGCCTTCTTCAACGACTTCTACAACCTCGACGAGAACCTGGGCACCCGCATCAGCGAGGAAGCGGTCCGCAACAGCTGGAACACCGCGGCCGGCGGCGGCTCCTTCGCCGCTTCCGCCGCCCCGTCGACCTGGTACACCGACTTCCGCGCGGACATCCCGGCCATCGACGTGCCCGCCCTGATCCTGCACGGCACCGCCGACCGCATCCTGCCCGCCGAAGGCACCGCGCGCCCCTTCCACAAGGCACTGCCCTCCGCCGACTACGTCGAGATCGAGGGCGCTCCGCACGGCCTGCTGTGGACCCACGCGGAAGAGGTCAACACCGCGCTGCTCGCTTTCCTGGCGAAGTGACGACAGCTCAGGAGAGGCACGACACCATGCAATTCGGCATCTTCACCGTCGGGGACGTGACACCCGACCCCACCAACGGCCGTACTCCCTCCGAGCACGAGCGCATCAAGGCGATGGTCGCCATCGCGCTCAAGGCCGAGGAGGTCGGCCTGGACGTCTTCGCGACCGGCGAGCACCACAACCCGCCGTTCGTACCGTCGTCCCCGACCACCCTGCTCGGCCATATAGCCGCCCGCACCGAGAAGCTCATCCTGTCCACCGCCACTACGCTGATCACCACCAACGACCCGGTGAAGATCGCGGAGGACTACGCGACGCTCCAGCACCTGGCCGACGGCCGGGTCGACCTCATGCTGGGGCGCGGCAACACCGGCCCGGTGTACCCGTGGTTCGGGCAGGACATCCGCCAGGGCCTCAACCTCGCCAAGGAGAACTACGCGCTGCTGCGCCGGCTGTGGCGCGAGGACGTCGTGGACTGGGAGGGAACGTTCCGTACGCCCCTACAGGCCTTCACCTCGACCCCACGGCCGCTGGACGGCGTCCCGCCGTTCGTCTGGCACGGATCCATCAGGTCCCCGGAGATCGCGGAGCAGGCCGCGTTCCACGGCGACGGCTTCTTCCACAACAACATCTTCTGGCCGGCCGATCACACCAGGAGCATGGTCCAGCTGTACCGGCGCCGGTACGCCCACCACGGTCACGGCCGCCCGGAGGACGCCATCGTGGGGCTCGGCGGGCAGGTGTTCATGCGGAAGAACTCCCAGGACGCGGTACGGGAGTTCCGCCCGTACTTCGACAACGCGCCGGTGTACGGCCATGGTCCGTCCCTGGAGGACTTCACCGAGCAGACCCCGTTGACGGTGGGCTCGCCCCAGCAGGTGATCGAACGGACCCTGTCCTTCCGGGAGAGCGTCGGCGACTACCAGCGCCAGCTCTTCCTGATGGACCACGCGGGTCTGCCGCTGAAAACCGTCCTGGAACAGCTCGACATCCTCGGCGAAGAGGTCGTGCCCGTCCTGCGCGAGGAGTTCGCGAACGGACGCCCGGCCGGCGTCCCCGACGCACCCACGCACGAGGCGCGGGTCGCTGCCGCCAGCAGCGAGCAGGGAGGGACCGCCGCGTGAAGCTGATCGCCGTCTCCGCCGGGCTGAGCACGCCCTCCTCCACCCGTCTGCTCGCGGACCGGCTGGCCGAGTCGGTCCGCGAGGAACTCACCGGCCGGGGCCACGTCGTGTCGACCGAGGTCGTGGAGGTGCGCGGGCTGGCCGGCGACGTGGCCAACCACCTGGTGACCGGCTTCCCACCGCCGCGGCTGGCCGCCGCGATCGACGCGGTGACGGGAGCCGACGGTCTGGTCGTGGTGACTCCCGTGTTCGCGGCTTCCTACAGCGGGCTTTTCAAGTCCTTCTTCGACGTGATCGACCCGGACGCCCTCAGCGGGAAGCCGGTGCTTGTCGCGGCGACGGGCGGCACCGCTCGCCACTCCCTGGTCCTGGACCACGCCATGCGCCCGCTCTTCGCCCATCTGCGGGCGGCCGTCGTTCCCACCGCGGTGTACGCGGCGTCCGAGGACTGGGGATCGGGGGGAGACGAGTACACCGAGGGCCTGCCCGCCCGCATCCGGCGGGCGGGCGGCGAGCTGGCCGAGCTCATGGCCGCCCGCCCGGCGCGCTCCGGACCCGAGGACGACGTCACCGCCCTGGAACGGCAGCTCGCCGACCTGCGCTTCGACTGAGGCGGGACGGTCCCGCATACTGTTCCGCCGTACCGCACGCGAAAACCGAGCCCCGTCCCGTGCGGCCCCGGCCGGCGGAATGAGCGTGAACCCCTTGACGACATGGCCCTTGCCCGAGGACTTCGACGGTGCGAGGGCGCCGGTCCGCGGCAGGCGGGCGGAACTGGCGTTCATCGAGGCGCGGCTCGACTCGCTCGCCCGTCGCGACGGCGGGGTCGTCCTCGTCGAAGGCCCCGCGGGCATCGGCAGGTCCAGGATCCTCGTGGAGGCGTCGGCGTCCGCGAGGCGGCGGGGGATGCGGGTGTTCCAGGGGGGAGCCGATCCCGCCGAACAGTTCGTGCCGCTCGGCCCGCTGCTGGAGGGGCTGCTCTCCGGGGAGGAGCCGCTGTCGGACGCCGCCAGGCTGCGGGACCTCGCCACGATGCCCGGCCAGCGGTTCTGGCTGCTTCAGGAGCTGGGGGACCGTTTGCGGGAGGCGACTCGCGGCGGCCCCCTGCTCATCGTCCTCGACGATCTCCAGTGGTGCGACGACCTGACGCTCCTCACCTTTCACACGGTCGCGGCCGGACTCTCCTCGCACGCGATCCTGTGGCTGGTGGCCGTGCGGGGCGGGAGCGTGCCGCCGGCCGTACGCACGACGCTCGACAGGATCCGGCAGGCCGGCGCGCACGAGCTGGCCCTGGGGCCGCTCGGGGACGGGGCGATCGCGCACCTCGCCGAGGACGTCCTGGGCGCGGTTCCCGGTCCGGACGTCCTCGGCGTCGCCCGCCGGGCCGAGGGGGTGCCGCTGCTGCTGGTGGAGCTGTTCGGCGCGCTGCGGGACGAGGAGTTGGTGACGATCGAGAACGGCACGGCCCGGCTGTCGGCCGGCCCCCTCCCCATCCGGCCGCTGCCCTCCGTGGCGCGCCGGCTCGACCTGCTGTCCGATGTGGCCCGCGAGCTGGTGGAAACGGCGGCCGCCGTGGGGTGCCCGGTCACCGTGGGCCTGCTGGCCGAGCTGCTCGGCCGGTCGCCCGCGGCCTTGATCACGGCGGTGCGGGAGTCCCTCGACGCCGATCTGCTCACCGAAAGCGGCGATCACCTGGAATTCCGGCACGAGCTGGTCCGCGAGGCGGTGGAAGCCGGGCTTCCGCTCTCCTTGCGCCGCACCCTGCGCCGCCATGGTGCCAAGACGCGGCCGAAGAGCGCGGCATCCCCGGCCGAAGCCCCCGCACTGCCGGCCGACGGCGCGGAGCGCGGTGACCGGGCGGCCGTCGACCGGTTGCGTACGGCGGCGGCGGAAGTCGCGGACACCGCTCCCGGACCAGCCGCGGAACTCACCCTCAGAGCCCTGGAACTCACCGCGGTGGACGCTCCCCAGCGGCCGCGGGTCATCGCCGAGACGATCCCGCTCCTCTGGCAGACGGGACAGCCGGCCCGGGCACACCACCTGGGGACTTCGGCCCTGTCGGCCGGTGGCCTCAGACCCGAGGACGAGGCGCGCATACGCCTTGGACTGGCGCGCCTGTCCAGTCAGTTCGACTTCTGTGCTGCGGTCCGGCAGGCCCGTGCCGGGGCGGCACTGCCCGGGATACCGGCGGCCCTGCGGGCCCGACTGCTCGCGCTGCTGTGCCTGGGCCTGTCGTTGTCGGGCGACGACGAGGCGGCCGAACAGGCCGTCGGCGAGGCGCTGGAGAGCGCCGAAGCGGCCGGCGACCGAACGGCCGAGGCCACCTTGATGGTGGTCGAGTCGGCCGTGCACTTCCGCCGGATGGAATGGAGCGAGGCGTTCCGTCGGGCGGACCGGGCCGGCGCCCTCGCCGCAGGCCTGGGCATCGTCCCTTCCGGGTGGATTCCGGAAGCGCTGTGGCAGGGGTTCCTGCTGAACGCGGCCGGCCGCTCCGCGGAGGCGCTCGCCGTCGCTGACGCCGGCGTTCGCGACAGCCGGAACCAGGGCCGCGCGGCCGCCACGCGCATGTGGCTCATGAGCCGGGCCCGAGCGCTCCTGGACGCCGGACGGCTGGCGGACGCCCAGGCCGACGCGGAAACCGCGTTCGCGATGAGCGACGAACTCGGCACGGGCAACCTCGCCGACATCACCCTCCTGTACGTGATGGTGCGCATCGCACTCCACACCAACGACCAGGAGGCCGCACGAGGGTACGCGGCGCGGGTGCGGCGGATGCGGAGCGACAACGCACCGCTCGTCCGTGACGCCGGCGCCTGGCTGCTGGCGCTGCTCGCCGACTTCGAAGGCCGCCCCGACCGTGCCCTGGCCGAACTCGACGACGTGGCGCCCGCCGGGGGCCGGCCTTTCGCCGCCGCCCCGGCCGACGCCGTCGACGCCCCCGTCCTCGTCCGCATGGCGCTGCGGGCCGGCGCGCCCGAGCGGGCCGCGAGGGCGGTCGCGGTGGCCGAGCGACGAGCCGAGCTCAACCCGGACTTCACGATCCTCGCCGCCACCGCCGCGCACGCCCGCGGGCTGCTCGACAACGACCTCGGGCACCTCCTGCGCGCGGTCCGGCTCTACGGGGAATGCCCTCGGCCGCTCGCCCGGGCGTCGGCGCTGGAGGACGCCGGACGCAAGCTCGCGGCCACCCGGGTGTCCGAAGCGGTGCCGTACCTGGACACGGCCCTCGCTCTCTACACACGGGCCGGCGCGGAGCGGGACGCGGCACGTGTCCGTCGGCGCCTGCGGGCGGCGGGTGTCCGCCGTCAGCCCGTGTCGGCCGGATACGTCAAGGAGTGGCCCGAGCTGACGGCGTCAGAGCTGCGGGTGGCACGGCTCGTGGCACAAGGACTGACGAACCGGCAGGTGGCCGGGAAGCTCTCCCTCTCGCCGCACACGGTGGGGTCGCACCTGCGCCGTACCTTCACCAAGCTCGACGTCGCCTCGCGCACGGAACTGGCACGGCTGGTGATGAGCCGCGACAGCGCAGAGTAATCGCTTCGCATCCCCTGAGAGCCCCATGCCCATGCACGATTCGTGCGATGTGCCGACGCCCTGGCGTCCTCAGAATGATCAATAGCTGCGGAAAGGAGACGTGATCCGCAGGGAACAGCTGGTCAGGAGAGGAACAGTGCATGACGGTCAGACCTCAGCGGGCCCGTCCCGGCAGTGCGGAGCTCCAGGCGCTTGTCGACGAACTCGCGGAGAGGCTGGGCCGGTCCGTCGCGGTCGACGACCCGCTGATACGCATGGTGTGCACGAGCCGCCACTTCGGTGACGAGGACCCGGTGCGCATCGGCACGCTGCTGCAAGGCCGGGCCGACAACGCCACCGTCCGGTACGTCCTCGACCAGGGAGTGGCGCAGTGGTCGAGGCCCGGATTCATCGACGGCCGTGACGACCTCGGGCTGCTGCCCCGCTACGTCGTGCCGCTGCGAGAGCGCGGACACCTCCTCGGACTGCTGATGGTGGTCGCACCGGACAAAGCGCTCGGGGAGAACGAGACCGAAGCCATCGCGCGGGCCGCCGACGCCATGGCCGCCCAGATGTACACGGAGAACCTCTCCGCCGACACGCGGAAGACCGACGAGCGGACCCTGGTACTTGATCTGGTCGACGCCAACGTCGCCAGGCGCACCGCCGCGCGCAGGCAGGCCATGGAGCTCGGGCTGCTCGGCGAAGCGGACCACGTGCTGGTCACCTTCGTCCAGCTCTGCCGCGGTACGGAGCCCGTACGGCAGTCCGAGGCGGCGCTGTGGGCCGCGCTGGAGGGCTTCAGACAGACGCGTTCGGCGCAGGGCCTCGTCGCGATCTACCAGGAGCGGGCGATCCTGCTCCAACTGCGCGACCGGCCTCCCGGTCCGGACGAGGTCACCGCCCAGTCCGCTCGCATCCTCGATGAACTCCACACGTTCCTGGACCCGTCGGCGGCCCCCGTGATCGGCGTCGGGGGGCGCCACCACGGGCTGCACGACGCCTCGACGTCGTACGAGCAGTCGCTCGTGGCGGCCCGCGCGGCGCGCCGGCTGCCCTCCCTGAAGAGCATGGGCGACTGGGACCTGCTCGGGGAGTTCGCCGTGCTGCTCCAACTCCCCGAGCACGCCCTGAACGGATCCCTCGTCCCGAAGCCGCTCCGCACCCTGAACGAGGCCGGCGGTGGCGACCGGCTGCGGGACACCCTGCGGTGCTTCCTCGAACACGCCGGGTCGATCCCCAGGACCGCGGACGCGCTGCGACTCCACCGCACGTCGCTCTACTACCGCCTGCGCCAGATCCAGGAGATCACCGGACTCGACCTGGACGACGGCGCTCACCGGCTCACCCTGCACCTCGGACTGAGGATCGAGGAACTCCTCACCGCGGGCGGTGAAGCGGGCAGGTGATCCCGGCCCGATCGGATGGCCGGTTCTCATCGCTTCGACAAAGCGAGAAGGATCTCCCGCCCGATTCCTACAGCACGCGGTAGCGACGGCGGCGTGCCGCATCAGAAGATCATCAGGACGAGGCGGGCATCACGTCCACCACCCTGACCAGGGAAGAAGCCATGAGAGACCTGATCACCACTGACGGAACACGGCTCGCGTACCGGGACAGCGGTGGCGAGGGCGTACCTCTGGTCATGCTGCACGGCTGGGGCCAGACACAGGCGATGTTCCGCCATCAGCTCGCGGATCTGTCGCACGGCCGCCGCGTCGTCACCGTCGACCTGCGCGGCCATGGGCTGTCCGGCAAGCCGCGGCACGGCTACCGCATCGCGCGCCTGGCCCGCGACGTGCTCGAACTCGTCGACCACCTCCGGCTGAAGCGGTTCGACGCGCTGGGCTGGTCCATGGGCGTCTCGGTGTGGTGGAGCTTCATCGACCAGTACGGAACCGGACGGATCCGGCGCTTCGTCGCCGTCGACCAGCCGGCGGCCGTCGCCGCCGTTCCCTGGATGACCGGGCGGGAACAGCGGGACTCCGGCGCCATCTTCGACGTGTCCGAGCTGCTCGCCCTGGGTGCAGCGCTCGCGGCGCCGGGGGGTGACGAGGTGCGCGCCGGCTTCGTGCGCGGCATGTTCTCCGGCGAGCCCGACCCGGAGGTGCTCGCCTTCGTCGCCGAGCAGATCACCTCGACGCCCGCCTACGCCGCCGTACCCCTTCTGTTCGACCACTGCGCTCAGGACTGGCGCGACGTCCTCCCCAGGATCGATGTGCCGACCCTGGTGATCGGCTGTGAGGGAAGCCATGTGCACCCCGATTCGCAGCGCTTCATCGCCGAGCAGATTCCCGGTGCGCGCCTGCACGTCTTCCCCTCCGACGTGGCGAGCTCGCACTTCCCGTTCCTGGAGAACCCGGCGGCCTTCAACGCGGTGGTGGACGGATTCCTCGCGGAGGCGGCTGCAACAGGGGCCTAGGCAGACGGTTGCGCCCCGGTAGGAAGAACGTTCGGTTTGGAGTTCCGATGACCCGATCACTGATGTCACGTGTGCCTGAAACGAAGACACGTCAGGTGCCTGATCCCTCGTCAACCCCCGTTTCCGGCTGGCTTGTTCAGCTCCTTCCCGAAATGCCCGGGGAGGCGGACGGAGACTTCCTCTACCTCGGGATGCACGTCCGTGGCCGCGTCACGAGCGTCCGTGAGGGCGCCCAGAGCCCCCTGAGCCCGAACGACCTGGTCTTCTGTGACCCGGCCCGCCGTCACCTGCTCCGCTTCGGCGACGACTGCCAGATGGTCTTCTTCCGGATTCCGCGCTGCTATCTGGGTGTCACGGAGCCGGAACTGAACCAGGTCGTGGGTGTCCCCGTGCGCGGCGGCGAGGGGCTGGGGGCGCTGGTGTCGGACTTCCTGTCCGCGCTCGCCGCCGAGGCGGAGTTCCGCCGGTCCACGGTCGGGGACCGGCTCGCCCGGACGGCCGTTCACCTCCTCTCCGTCCTGGTCGTGGAGCTCCTTGAGTCGGACACGGCAGACGCGGCGGCCGACGCGTCGCGAGGCGGCAGCGAGATGCTGTCCCGGATCCGGGCCTTCGTCGAAGAGCACCTGATGGACCCGGACCTCTCACCGGAATCGATCGCACGCGCCCACCACATCTCCGTCCGGTACCTGCACAAGCTCTTTCAGAACGACGGCACCACGGTGAGCCAATGGGTGCGCCGACGCAGGCTGGAGTCCTGCAGGATCGAGCTGGGCCGGTCCAACCGCAGGTTCACCGTGGCCGCGGTGGCAAACCGCTGGGGCTTCAGCAGCCCCTCGCACTTCAGCCGTACGTTCCGGGGCGCGTACGGCATGTCGCCCAGCGAATGGCAGTCGCTGGCAGCGTCGGCCTTCGCGCCGGCGCCGGCCTTCGGTACGGTGCGCGACACCGGGTACGCGGCCTGATCACGAGGCCTGAGCCGCAGCGGCGGTCACAGGGCGTTTCCGCTGCCGTACGGGGCGTACATGTCGAGCAGTCGGGTGCGGGCCGCATGCAGTCGGTGGGCCAGGACGCGGCCCACCCAGCCGCTGACCGCCGCGCTGAACGCGGGATCGGAATCCATCAGGGCGCGTACGGCCTCGGCGTCGAACTCGAAGGCGCGCACGGGCGTCTTGACCTCGGCGCCCAGCTGCCACACATAGGGGCGGAACAGCCAGGACCAGCCCACCAGTTCGTCCGAGCCGAGCGTCTCGATCACGGCCGGGCGTCTGCCGGGGATGCGCATGTCGAGGGTGACCGTGCCCGAGCGCAGGACCCAGAACCGGTCGGCGTGGCCGCCTTCGTTGAAGAGGCGGGTCCCGGAGGAGAAGTCGACCTCGTGGGCGAGGCCGGTGAGGCGGTTGCGGTGCTCGTCCGCCAGGGCGCTGGTGAGCCGGGGGAGCGCGGGGATGCTCATGGGCGGCCTCCTAGTCGAGTCCCCCTTGTCGATTCCTCCTCCAGTGTCACCCGGGTGCGACCAGGACGGCCTCCTCCAGGGTGGGAACCACGCGCAGCGCGGCGCCCAGGCCCGAAAGCGCCAGAATCCGGAGAGTGAACGGGTGTGCACACACCACGGTGAGGCTGCCGTGGCGGGCGGCCACGCGGCGGCGGGCGGAGCTGAGCAGCCGCAGGCCGGAGCAGTCGAAGAAGGTGACCGCCGTCAGATCGATCACGACCTTGGGTTCGTACGGGGCGGTCACGGCCTCCAGGTAGGGGACGACCTCGACGGCGGTGGCGATGTCGATCTCGCCGCAGAGGGCCAGGACTGTATGTCCGTGCATGCGGTAGACGCGCGATGGTGGAGCGAAGTCCGGAAGAACGGTGATCATGTGCTCACCTCGGTTGAGGCGACCCGCCGGCCCGGCGGCGGACGGAGGAGAGGTTGCGGGGGAACCGTGGAGACGTCCGGCCGTATGTGTAGAGAACCGGGGCCTCCGGTGTGTGCATGCCCGGCACAAGTGGCCCTTGAACATGGCGCGTTGGCATATGACCCACTGGTTTGGCCAACGCGGTCCACCGGCTCGGTCGACGGGCTCCGCCGACAGGCCTGGTGGGCCGTCAGGAAGCGTCGCCGGTGGTGTGGGCCGGCCCGCCCTCCAGTCCGAGCAGATCGTCGATGCCCGCCTTGATGCGCTCCGGCGTCATCCCCCGCCCGACCGTGAGGTGCTCGAACAGGCTCGGCACGAAGGGGGCGAGCAGCAGATGGGCCAGGAGCTCCGTGTCCGCCTCGGGCCGCGCCTCGCGCAGGAGGACCGACACATGGGTGTGCAGCGTCGCGTACACCCCGCTGCTGTAGCGCGCGCTCGGTGACGCGGCCTCCGCCAGCTGCATGATCTCGCGCTGATCCACGATCCGGTCGGCGAGCGCGTGCAGGAAGGCGCGGAGTCGGTCGGCGGGCGGGGCGCCCGGGCCGAGCGGCGGGGGGCCGGTCAGGAACGACTGCTGGAAGCGCCGATCGCTGTCGTCCAGGAGGGCGAAGAGGAGCTGACTCACGTCGCCGAACCGCCGGTAGACCGTACCGACGCCCATGCGGGCGGCGTGCGCGACCGCGTTCATGGTGACGGCCTGCGGCCCCTGCTCCGCGACCAGCCGGGCCGCCGCGTCCAGGATCTTCCGGCGGTTGCGAGCGGCGTCGGCGCGCTCGGGTGGGGCCTGGCCCGTGACGGCGAGTTCGTTGCGGGTCATGATCCCGAGGCTATCGGATACGTATCCGGTTCGATCGCGCGGCTGTCGCGGGAGCTGCGGAGGGAGGCCCTCGGATCACTCGCAAAGTGGATTTCTATCCGGTTTACTCGCACTCGAAGACGAAACGGATAGCTATCCGATTCGCCGGTGCGGTGCTTACGATCTCTGCTTGGGAGGGGCCTCGTCATGAGCGCCAAGGTCGCGGTCATCTACTACTCGTCCACCGGCAACGTCCACCAGCTCGCCAAGGCGGTCGCGGAGGGGGCGGAGAAGGCCGGCGCCGAGGTCCGGCTGCGCCGGGTCCCCGAGCTCGCCCCGGACCCGGCCATCGATGCCAACCCGGCCTGGCGCGAGCACGTCGAGACCACCAAGGACGTCGAGATCGCCACGCTCGACGACCTGGCCTGGGCCGACGCGTACGCGCTCGGCTCGCCGACCCGCTACGGCAACATCGCCGCGCAGCTGAAGCAGTTCATCGACACCACGGGCGGCCTGTGGCAGCAGGGCGCGCTGTCGGACAAGCCCGCCACCGGCTTCACCAGCGCCCACAACGCGCACGGCGGCAACGAGTCGACGACGCTCGCGCTGTACAACACGTTCCACCACTGGGGCTCGATCATCGTCGCGCCCGGCTACACGGACCCGGCCGTCTACGGCGCGGGCGGCAACCCGTACGGCACGGCGCACGCGGGTGCCGAGGCCGTCTCCGAGAAGACGCTGGTGGCGGCCCGCTACCAGGGCGAGCGCCTGGCGACCGTCGCGGCGCGTCTGCTGGCGGGAACACGCTGACCGATTGACCGATCCCGCTACCTCGGTGCCCCGGCCGTACATCACGGCCGGGGCACCGACGCGTACGGCAACGTCGCACGGCCCGTGGGTGTTAGGTGTGGGCGCTCAGGGGCACCCGTACCAACCGAACGTACGCGCAGTCGAGTTCGGAGGTACAGCCATGGGTCTGGGCGGATGCATTCTGCTGATCGGGGCCGGAGCGATTCTCACGTTCGCGGTCGACTGGCATGTGCAGGGCATGAACATCCATGTGGCCGGTCTCGTGCTGATGGCCGTCGGCATCATAGGAACGGCCGCCTACGTCAGCATCTTCAAGCGGCGGCGGCTCCAGGCGCCGCCTCCTGCCGTGCCCGTGGTCGAAGAAGACCGCCGTTACTACTGAGGCGAGGAGGACCGGGGATGGAAGCCCTGTCGAAGAAGGTGACGACGGAGTCGACCGGCCTGGTGGAGGCAGCGGTCCTCGCCCTCGACTGCGCCGAGCCGGAGGCGCTCGCCGAGTTCTACGCCAGGCTGCTCGGCGCCGAGCAGCCCTTGGAACGCGGAACGGAACGAATCGAGATCACCGGCCGAGGTGGTACGAGGATGGCCTTCCGCCGGGACCACGGCGCGGCCCCCAACAGCTGGCCCCGCCCCGACGACTCCCAGCAGGCGCACTTGGAGCTGCTGGTGGGCCGGGAGGACATGGACGCGGTCGAGCGCCAGGTGATCGCGCTGGGCGGGCGCCCGCTGGACACGAAGGACAACGGGGGGCTGTACGACACCAGGCTGTACTCCGACCCGGCGGGGCACACGTTTTCGCTGCGGAGCCAGTGACGGCGGGCGCGCCCGCATCGGCGCGGACGACCGCCATTGTCAGTCGACGTCCTGCCCGTCGACGATCCAACTGGTGCTCCGGCCGCCGTGGTGGTGATGTCCGACCGCCAGGTGCAGGAACCAGATCTCGTCGCTCGGCAGCTCCCAGGTCAGACAGGTGAGCCCGGCGACGAACGCGGAGACGTCCGCCGCGGGCGCCGCCTCGGCCAGCCCGGCGAACCCCCGGGAGCATCCGCCACACGGCGATGCGGCCCAGCGCCGTGGAAGCCACCGTCCCGTACGCGCTGCTGCCGCCGAGCGCCAGCACCAGGTCGGGGTAGGCGGCCGCGAACGGGATGGGCGTCGCATACGAGGGCCGCTCACCGGCGGGGAGCCCGCTGAGGAACCGGGCGGCGGCCTGTTCCGCCCCGCACCGCACGGGCCCGGAGATCCCCGCGAAGCAGTATGTGGGAGCGCCTGGCACCAGCGGCTCGGGCGTGGTCGGCACCGGTACGGCCCCACCGGTGGCCGGGGGGAGCCGCCTCCGGCCCTCGCGCCCGACGGCGGAGAGCGAGGCGATCGCCGTGGCACCGCTGCTGCGCCCCGGCGAGCTGGGATGTTGCGCGACGTCCCAGGACTCCGCTTCCCAGGGCGCGAGCGACAGCGGTACACCGCCGTACGCCGCCGGATCGAGGCCGTCGGCCGGCGAGAGGTCCTCCCCGCGCAGCACCCGCGCGTGCGCCACGAGGTGCCGCAGCAGCGGGTGACGGAGGTGAGGGCCGACCTCCTGCCAGGTCCGGACATGGGCCGGCGTCTCCCACAGAGCGCCGGAGTGGAGCAGCCCGTCCTCGTACTCCCGCACCAGGATCCGAACGGCGTCCGCGGCCCGCGCGGCGGGCAGCTCGAACATGGCCACCCGCGCGACCCGGGCCCGGCACTGGCGCAGTTCGCGCTCCTCGTCGGGGGAGGGCTTGTCGGCGAGCTCCGCGTCCACGGCGTCGTAGAGCTGGACCAGCCCGCCCCAGTCGCCGTCGTCCGCGAGCAGGTCGCTGCGCTCGAAGACCTCGCCCCAGCTGAAGTGGTGTCTCATATCAGGACAGTCTGTCTGCGAGGAGCGACGCGCGCCGCACGGACGTCGACGGGCTCCCGGCCCGCCGGCATCATCGCCTGGAGCAGGACGCGGCGCCCGACCGGTTGGGGCTTCGGTGCGCGGGGTCGACCTCGGCCTCTGATGCATCTACTCGTCGAGTAGCTGCCATGCGGTGAGGGCGAGCCTTGCCCGTATCAGCCCGGTGGGCTCGGTGAGTTCGATGCCCAGGGCCCTTCCGATCTGTTCGAGTCGGCGGGCGACGCTGCTGTGGTGCAGATGGAGACGTTCGGCAGCCCGGCGTAGGGAGCCGGTGGCGCAGTACGTGTCCAGGGTCTCCAGATCTGCTGGGTTGCCGGCGATCCGGGCGATCGCGGCCACGTCGGAGTTGTCCCTCGCGGCGTCCTGGGGTACTTGGGCGAGCAGGGCCAACGCCCCCAGGCCGTCGTAGCGGACGACCGGCTGGCGTGGAGTGGCGAAGCGGAGGGCGGTGCGGGCTTCGCGCCAGGACCGGTCGGGGCTTGCGGCTGCGCCGATGCCCGCGCGTACGCCCGCGGGGAAGCGGGCCGGGTCCATGGTGGTGGACAGGATGACGCCCACGTCGCCGAGCGGTGCGGCCTTCACCGGGCGGTCCGGGCAGAGCAGACCGGCGACCTGGTCGAGCGGAAGCCGCGACCGTACGGCGGCGACGCGGACCGGCAGTTCGGCGGCGAAGCCCAGAAGCCGCAACGCCCGGGCTCTGGCCGCCTCGTCGCTGTCGCAGCTGACCACCAGCTCGACGAGCGCGGGGTCGGCCATGGTGGTGCGGGCCGGACCGTACCTCTCGACGACCGCCGCGGCGGCGATGGCGAGCCGGTCGAGCAGCACTTCGTCGAGCGAGCCGGGAGGGCCGGGGCGCTCCAGCCACACCGCGCCGATCTCCTCCTCGTCGAGAGTGATCGGCACTCTGGTGGACGCGGGCCGCGCAGGAGTGGCCGCTTCCCTGCCGTCGGGCGAGAGCCGCATGGCCCGCCCGGCGCTGTGGAGCCGAATTCCGGCCACGCACTCGGCCAGCCCCGCGGAGGCCCGTGCGAGCGCCGGGAGGTCCACCCGTCGACGCATGAGGGTGTCGTAGAACATCACGACGCGGATCGCGCCTTCGACGTGCGAGTCCAGTTGCGACAGCCGTATGGCCAGTGCCTCCATGACAGGAGGATAGGCGTCGGCGGGCGGGGCCGGCAGGAGGCCAGTGGGTGGGCGCCGATCGGTGCGTGATCCGGCCGAGTTGCCCGACGGATGGCGGATGACCGCGGTGGGTGGCGGCGCTGAGGATGGTCGACATGGACCCCGAACTCGAAGCATTCATCCCGTTGTTCCCCCGGGCCGACCTGAGCGACCCGGTCGCCGAGCGCAAGAACTTCGCGGAGTTGGCCGCCGCGATCCCGGCGCCGGACCTCGCACACATGGAGGTCGAGGACCGCACTGTGCCCGCGGATCTGTCAGGTGTGTCGAATGCGTCAGACATCGCGGTACGGATATACCGACCGCATCGGGCGCAGGGCGCGATCGTCTGGTTGCACGGTGGCGGATTCGTCATGGGCGACCTGGACACCGAGCACGCGTGGGCCGCGCGGCTTGCGGACGGCTCCGGCGCGGTGGTGATCTCGGTGGGCTACCGCCTGGCCCCCGAGCACCGGTTCCCGGCCGCGCTGGACGACGCGTACGCAGTGCTGACCTGGGCGGCGGGGTACGCGGCCGACCTCGGCATCGACGCGAGGCGTATCGCGGTGGGAGGGCACAGTGCCGGTGCGGCGATCGCTGCGGCGGTGGCGTTGCGGGCGCGAGACGAGCAGGGGCCGCGCATCTGCTTCCAGCTGCTGAACCAGCCCGGGCTGGACGACCGCCAAGAGGCATGGTCCGCCCGGCAGTTCACCGACACTCCCTGGATGAACCGCAACAAGGTCACCGCGATGTGGCGGCACTATCTGGGCTCCACACCCGCCACGCCGTACGCGGCCCCGGCGCGGGCCACCGACCTGTCCGGTCTGCCGCCCGCGTACCTCGCCACCGCGGAATTCTGCCCGAACCGCGACGAAGGCATCGGCTACGCGTTGCGCCTGCTGCAGGCGGGTGTGCCGGTCGAACTGCACCAGTGGGCGGGCACGTTCCACGGGTCGCAGGCGATTCTGTCGGCCGAGGTGTCCCAGCGGCAGATGTCGGAGCTGGGTGCGGCGCTGAGGCGTGCGCTGGGTGAGTGAGGCGGGGTGGTCGCTGCACTCTGCGTTCCGCGGGGTCCCGGCGAAGCTAGCGGCGGGAGGTCGCGCCCGGAGATCCCGGAGATCCCGGAGCGTCATGGCCCAGCGCCCTGCCCGACAGTCAAGGACGGACCACTGCTCCTGTCCATGACTCCGCGCCTTCGGAATGTTCTGGAACAGAAGCAGGAGCCGTCGCCGGCACAGGCACAACACCAAGGGAGATGGTGGGCAGGGGGAATGGGGGAGAGGAATACGGGGAGTCGGTGAGGGCGGCAGGAAGCCTGCCGCTGGTTCCTCGGAGAGTCTGGCACCATGCAGCGACATCGCAGTGTGGGACAGCGTCGACCCAAGGAAGCAGGCAGTCGAAGATGAGCGATCCCGGCGGTACGAGGCAGCACCATCCGGTCGTCGTCGCGCACCGAACCCGCCGCTCCGGCGACGCCCAATTGCGTATCGCCGATGCGATCACCAAGTTCGCCGGCTCCATGACGTTCGTCTATCTTCATGCGGTCGGTTTCGGGCTCTGGATGCTGTTCGTGGAGTCCAACCCATGGCCCATGCTGACCCTCGTCGTATCCCTTGAGGCGATCTTCCTTTCGACGTTCGTCATGATCGGCCAGAACCGGCAGGCCGAGTTCCAGCAGGCGAAGGCCGATCACGACTTCGTCGAGCAGGAACTGGAGCTCAAGACGAACACCGAGCTGACCCGGGCCATCCACACGATGACCGCGGAACTCCACCGTCGGCTGCTGACCAGCCCCGAGGAGCAGTAGCGAAGCCGCCTCACTTCCGGTTGTGTGGGCATCCGGCCCGCAGCCACCGGCCGGCTGTCAGGTAGCAGGCCGTACCGGCGGCGCCGAGTACCGCCGGGAACGCTGAGCGTCAACGCCGTACCGGGGCCGCTGAAGGCGCGGCAGTGGGGAGTCGTTCCGGTCCTTGGGCATGCTCGCAGTGTCGCAAGTCCAATTGCCGGGACGCGACGTCCGGGACGCGACGACACTGACGGCTCCTGCGACCGGGCTGCGAATTGGTGCGCTCACCGCCCCCCGATCCTCCGGCAGGAATGCCGTGTGCACGCGATGGGCCGAGAGGCTCCTTGTCGGTCCGGGACCGCTGTCGACAGGGTTCGCTCACGTCCGCGTCGCTACGCCACATCCCTTCTCCACCCGCTCCTCCAGCGGCGTGCTGCGGTCGTACGGGTCAATCTCGGTGCCGTTACCCGCCCCGGCGTCCCGCCCCGAGCCGAACACCGGAGTGAGGTAGCCGTTCGGGGCGCCGCAACCGCCGTTGGTGAGATGGACCTTGTACGAGACGATGGAGAACGTTCCCGGCTCGGTGATCACCTTCGCGGGATCGTCCCAGTTCACCACCACTTCGCGCCGCACGATCGTACGCTCGACCTCGTCGCTGCCCGCGGCCGCGCTCACGACGGGGTACACGTACGTGATGTCGGTGGTCACCCGCAGTGCGCCGCGTTCACCTTGCTGGAAAGTCATCCGGCCCCGTGTCTTCACCACGTCCCCGACGAGACGTGTACGCGTCTTGTCGAATCGGCTGAACAGCAGCAGCGGGTCGTTCTCTTTGCTGGGCGTGCGAAAGGCGGTTGACAGGTAGTCCTGGACGTCCTGCTGGTGCGGATTGATCAGGGCGATCGCCTTGGCGGGGCGATCGCCCCGCAGCACCGCTGAATCCAGGCTGGCAGCGACGAGGAAGTCCCGGGTGCGGCCCAGGGCTTGTGCGACCTGCGCCGTACTCATCCGCCCGGTCGCCTTGGCCTCGGGAACCGTGATCCCCGCTGCGCCGTCGGCCCAGCGTGCCGCAGGCGACCCCTTGAACGGTTCGGCGAGCGTGGGCCGTTCCGCAACCTGCGCGGGCGGCGGCTGGTCGGGGCGTACCGACTCCGCGGCAAGCGGGGTGTCCGCCTGCTCGTCACCGGCGAACCAACCGACTAGCTGCCCCGGAAACAAGGCCACGACCAGGAGGGCGAGCGACATCACGAAGCCGACGACGTACCACCCCTGCTTCCTCCGCCTCGGTCGGCCCGGCGAGTAGCCACGCCACACTTGTGATGCCTCGGGTTCCTTGGGCAACCGTCGCGCCACCACACGGGCGCGCGCGGACGGCTCCTTGGGCGCCCCCGGCACACCATCCGCCGACTCGCGCAGGAACCGCTCCCACTCCTCGTCAGGCACCGACGAACCGCCGCCCTGCTCCCCATCCACGCTCACGCCAGATCCCCTGTATCAACCGCCGCCTGGGCCCTCCCCAGCTGCCCGCCAATGGTCGCACGACAGTTTCGTGCCCTGATGTTCGAGCATGGGCGGCCGTAAGCGCGGCATCATCCCTTCGCGAACCTCGCGAATGGACCGAACGTGAGGCGGCGCTCAACCTGAACCCGGCTATGGACCCGGCGGTTCAGCAGCACTGCATGGTGAACATCGCCCGGTCGAAGCGTCGTTCGGCCAGGTCCTGGGGGCGGATGAGCCAGTACAGGGCCCCGCAGTCGCCCCACATCATGTCGGCGTCGTCGTCCGTGTCGAACTGGGCCAGCAGCACCCAGTGTTCGGCCTCCTCGTCGACGCGGGGATCGTCCCAGCCCACGTCCGCACCGAGGACACCGTGGGCGACCTCCTGCTCGACCGGGTTCTGTACCGGATCCGCATGGCCGCCTATCCGGTGGCCGGGGCCCGAGGAGTGGTCGTACAGCGCGTCGATGAACGCTTCGGGCCACGCGCCGTCAAGAGCGTCCTGCGGCAACGCCGTTCGCATGACGGGGTGCCACACACTCGGCGCCGTAGGCTCCATCCGGACTGCCAGAGGCACCTCGGGATACGCCTCAAGACCCACGGGGACAGCCTGCTCGGCCACCGGCGCTCCCGCGGGCACGTACACCACTCGTGCCCCGGCCCATGTGTCCGGCTCGTCCGGGGACACGTACGCCGTGCCGTCGTCGATCTGCCCGTCGAAGTAGAAGAACAGCAGGCTTCCGTCGGCCGGTAGCGCGATGTCCAGGGCACCGACGGGCACAGCGGCGCAGTCGACCGAGGCCACGAACGACAACGGCCCATGCCCCGGCCACACCGGCCACGCCTCGCCCTGCGGCAACGCAGGCCGCCCACCCAGCCGACCGGCCACCGCTTCACTCGCGGTGGCCTTCACCAGATGCGCGCCGGGGCGCAGCAGAGCGCGCCACTTCTCGGCCAGGTCGGCGGGCAGGTGCGTGCGGGCGATGTCGTACAGCGAAGTCATACCGCCGATCATGCACGACACCACTGACAACACCCGCCCGGCCACCAGCCACCGCACACCGGCGGAGCCTTGTGTCCGCCATGGTCGACGCGATGGGCGGTCGTACCGGGCGGCGGTCGTGACGCGAAGTGCAGTGCTGAATCGACTAGGTCTCCTGGCAAAGACCGCCGCGACGGTTGGGATCGCAACTGCCGTTCTCGGTTTGTCCGGCTACGAGCCAGCCACGTCCAAACATCCAAAACGTCTGAACGTCCGCTCGGGTCCGGGAAAAACAGAAGTGAGGCCCTGCGTTCGGGGGATGCCGCAGGGCCTCACTACCTCAACTTTACTCCCTCTTTTCCATCACAGCGGTGGCCGGTCGGCGGATGCGTGAACCTGGGGGCGCAGCCTCATCTCCGCCAGAACAAGTGATGCGTCACCCCACTCGGGCTCGGCACCACCTCCAGATGGAAGCGGTCCCGCAGCTCATCCGGTGACTCCCACAGCCGCAGCCCGGACCCCAGCCGCACCTGCGGCGACACCGCCACATGCATCGTGTCGACCAAGTCCGCCTCAAGGAACTCCCGGATTGTCGTGACCCCGCCGCCCAGTCGTACGTCCTTGCCCTGCGCGGCCTCCCGCGCCTGCGCGAGCACCGTCACCGGATCGGCGTCCACGAAATGGAACGTGGTGTCCGAGAGCGTGAACGACGGCCGCTGGTGGTGCGTCATCACGAACACCGGCGTGTGAAACGGCGGCTCCTCGCCCCACCAGCCGCGCCAATCCTCGTCCTGCCACGGTCCCCGCTGCGGCCCGAACTTGTTACGGCCCATGATCTCCGCACCGATGTTGTGCGCGAAGTCCCGTGTGAAGTAGTCGTCCAGGCCACGGCTGCCCCCGGGATCGGTACGCATCGGCCAGCTCGCCGTCGCACCCGCCCAGGCGAACAACTCGCCCGGATTGGGAAGGCCGAACGGGCTCTCCAGGCTCTGGTCCTCGGCGGCACCCGCGCCGATACCGTCGCTCGAAACGTTGAAGTTCTGCACCCTCAGTAGCTGCGTCACTTGTTCCCTCCTGCTGTTGGCGTCACCGGTGTGACTGCTCGGGCCGCGCAAACTCATCGCCGCGGCGGTCACCAGTCACAACGGGCGGGCACGACGGCCAGGGCGGGCAGCGTGCCGCCATGCACTTCCTCGCCATGGCTTGAACCTGGCATCCGTGTCGACTCCTACGCTCCCGGCATCGCAAGCCCGACCCGTACACGCCCGTACAACCTCGCACACGGAGGAGCAGCAAAATGAAAGAGTGTGAAGTCGTACGGGCTGACAATCGTGGGCGCGTAGATCAGCAGGCACGGCAGGAGAACTGGGGTCTCAGCAGGCAGACATCAGCAGCACAACCCGCCCCATGCCCAGCTGACCTCAACCCGATCGACTCAGCCGTAATGACAGCTCAACTGGCTTTCCCGGTTTGTATCGAGTTCACAGTCCGCCGCATTGCGCCGCAGGCGTCCCACGTTCCCCAAGGAGCTGCGAAGGAGCTGCGAAGGAGCCTGGCCCTCCGCACCCGCACACCCCTGCCTCACCGCCCCCGCGCCCGATCCAAAGTGGTCCGCATCGCATCCATGATGTCCTGGCGCGCCGCCCGGAACGCGCGGCGAGCCTCCGCGCACTCGGCAGTTTCGTACGTGGCCCCCGCCATCACCACATCCCGGTAGTCGCCCAGCGCCCTCGTGGCCGCCCGCGCCTTGGTGACGACCTCCGCAGGAGCGACGAGTTCCAGCTCGTACTGGCGTGCGTACACCGCATTGTCCTGGATCGCGGGCCTGGCCTGCTCAGCCCGCGCCTCCGGCGCAAGCGCCAGGGAACGGCTTGCCAGCGACACCGCATCCCTGGCGAGCGTTGCCGCGTCCAGGTAACGCGCGTACGCCGCACGTAACTCGCTCCGCTCCTGCTCGCCCAAGCTCCGCCTCCAGCGAACCCGCTCGGCGAGAAGCGTGCTGCCCATGCCGATCACCGCGCCCATGGCCGTCCCCACCACCGTCGCCCACTCCATGGCCGGAGGATAGGGAACACCTCCCCATGAACACAGCCGTCTCCCGACTTCCGTGTCCCCGGCCGCACCCTCCGGCACAAACCGCACACCCTCAGCGACCTCGGCGCCGCCGAACTGCCCGTACGGCTCGCCGCCGGAGACGAGTGCGTCCAACGCCCGTACTGCGAACCCGGGCTGAAGAAGACGTACGGCATCGACATCACAGCCGTCGACCCCAAGGGCGTAGGCACCACTCAGTCCAAACGAGCCGTCCAGAACGGGCAGGACCAGATGGTCCTCACCACCACGACGGACGCCACCTTGGACACCTTCGGGCTCGTCCTCCTCGCCGACGACAGGCACCTCCAGAACGCCGACTGCATCGTGCCCGTCGTCAACCGGTCCCGCGCGGGCAGCAAGGGCGTCACCAATGCACTGGGGTGCCCTCCACACCGTACTGGCGACCGGTGACTTGGTGAGCCCCAACCAACAAGCAGACGGCTGGCGGCGGCTGCCCAAAGACGTCGCCAAGGACTACCTGGTGTCGAAGGGCTTGCTGCGGCCCTAACGGATCCAACAGTCCTGGCGACCCTGACAGTCCTCGTGTCCCTAACCGTCCTGACGCCCCTGACGGCCCGGAATCCTGTCCCGCAACCTGTCCTTGCCGCGCCGGTGCAGCCGCCGCTGGACACGCCCGAGCGCGCGCTCCGGCGCCAACTCCTCCACCAGGTCGTCGGCACTCTCCTGCACGCACACATGGACGTGTACGTCATGCCAGCCGTCCGCGTGCAACTGGGCGCTGCGCCGCGTGCTCTCCGGGATGAAACCCGACTTCAGGGCCACCCGGCAGGCGGCCTCGTTCGCCATCGGATGCGCGATCTCGATCCGGTGCAGCCCCACCGTGTCCAGCGCCCACGAGGCGAGCGCGGCCACCGCCGCGGGCGCCACTCCCTGGCCGCGGAGCGACGGCAGGATCCAGTACCGGCACTCGGAGCGGCCGACCGCCAGGTCCAGGCAGCACAAGGCGACCCACCCGACCAGCGCGCCGTCGGTGGAACGCACCACCGCCCAGTGTGCGTCCGTCTCCGCCCGCCAGCCCTGCCGCCAGCGCGCTATCCACTCCCGGGTCTCGATCTCGCAGTCCGCGCGCCGCCGCGTCCAGTGCTGGATCGCCGGATCCTGGTACGCCTCGTAAACGAACGGCGCGTCGTCGAGTTCCCAGGGCCGCAAGAACAGACCGGTGGACACCGCGAGGGCCGGTTGGTCAGATCGGCCGAGGCGGCCTGCCGGGACAACGGCAGGAACCATCTGGGGCATGGGCCCATCATGGCAGTGGACCGCCGCCGGAGGCAGCCGCTCCAGACGGACCGCCCACCCGATTTTTCACGTCCACATTTTCACGTCCCTACGGGACCTGATTTCACATCCGTAGGGGACTTGCGCCACCCGCCCCGCCCACTCGACCCCGACAATGGCAGCAACAGGCAGAACGGCGAGAGGGACACAAGGGTATGGATCACGACGAGCTCCACAGCCGCTTCACGACACTGACCACCGCACACGTGGCGGACGCCTGCCTCCGCGCGCGCGTGCCGGTGCGGTGCGCGCCGTCCGTAGTACGTCCCGTGGTGGACGGCGGACGCGTGGCCGGACGGGTGGCACCGGCGCGGCACGTCGGTAGTGTCGACATCTTCCTGGAGGCGTACGAGGGGGCCGCGCCCGGCGACGTACTGGTCGTCGACAACGGCGGACGGCTCGACGAAGCCTGCGTCGGAGACCTCGCCGTCCTGGAGGCCATGGACGCCGGGCTCACAGGGGTCGTCATCTGGGGTCTGCACCGCGACACGGCCGACATCCGCGCGATCGGACTGCCGGTCTTCAGTATGGGCGCGACCCCGGCCGGGCCGCAGCGGCTGGACGGCCGCGCCAAGGACGCGCTGGAGGCGGCCACGGTGGGGGAGTGGACCGTGAGCCGCGAGGACGTGGTGTTCGGGGACGAGGACGGCGTGCTCTTCGTACCCGCCGACAGGGCGGCCGAACTCCTCACCGTGGCGGAGACCATCCGCGACACCGAGCGCCGCCAGGCGGAACGCATCCACGAGGGCAACTCCCTGCGCGAGCAGGTGCAGTTCGCCCGCTACCTCACCGACCGCCGGGGCAACCCCGCCCTCACGTTCCGTGAGCATCTGCGTGCGGTCGGTGGGGCGATCGAGGAATAGGATGGGCGTGTGTATGGATGTACGTACGCCGTACTTCCATCTCCATCACAGCATGACTCCATGAGCCCGTACTCCATGACTCCTCGGCGGAAGGGACCGGCGTCACGATGTCCACGATGCTGATCGGCGCGCACGAGCCGCTGGCCGTCGAGGTGGCGGCGACGATCCGCGCCGGGGACGTCCGGGGTCTCCAGGAGCTCCTCGCCGCCCACCCCGGTCTCGCGGCGGCCCGGCTGGGCGACGAGCTGGTGAACCGCACCCTGCTGCACGTGGCCACGGACTGGCCGGGCCACTTCCCGAACGGTCCGGTGGTCGTGGCCGCGCTCGTCGCGGGGGGTGCGGACGTGGGAGCGCGGTTCACCGGCCCGCACGCGGAGACCCCGCTCCACTGGGCGGCCAGCTGCGACGACGTCGCCGTCCTCGACACGCTGCTCGACCTGGGCGCGGACATCGAGGTCGACGGCTCGGTCATCGCGGGAGGCACGGCGATCGCGGACGCGGTCGCGTTCGGCCAGTGGCGGGCCGCCCGCCGCCTGTACGAACGTGGCGCTCGTACGACCCTGTGGCAGGCGGCCGGCCTCGGCGAACTCGACCGGGTCGCCGCCTACTTCACCCCCGGCACCCCGCCACCGCCCGCCATCGAGATCACCGAAGCCCTGTGGTGCGCCTGTCACGGGGGCCAGCAGCCGACAGCCGCGTACCTGCGCGCCCGGGGCGGCGACATCGACTGGGTCGGCTACGACGAGCTGACCCCACTGGACACGGCCGCCCGTGCCGGACACGCCGAAGTGGTCGCGTGGCTGAGGGGGTTGGGGGCGAGGTCGGCGAAGGAGGAGCGGGCGTAATCGCGAGGTAACCGGCCGGACTGACCCGGACCGCGCGGCATCGCAACACGGCCCTCCACAGCCCCACACGCCTCGGCGTCGCCCTCCTCGACACTCCGCTGTCCGACTGAGCCGTCGTGCTGACCGGACCCGTTGTCAGTGGTGCGTGCGAAGGTGGTCTGCATGGGAACGACACGGACGACACCTGACGGGCGGCCCATTCCGCCCCCGCACGCGGACGAACGGGCCATGCTGGAGAGCTGGCTGGACTTTCAGCGAGCCACGCTCGCGCTGAAGTGCGCGGGGATGGACGACCAACAGGTGCGAACGGCCTCGGTGGAGCCGTCCGCGATGACGCTGCTCGGCCTCGTCCAGCACATGGCGGAGATCGAACGGAACTGGTTCCAGCGGGTGTTCGCCGGGCAGGACATACCGTTCCTGTGCGGCAAGGAGGGCGATGCCGGGTTCGCCCTCGATCCGGACCGGGGGATCGAGGAGGCGCTGGCTCTCTGGCGCGCGGAAGTGGACAGGGGCCGCGGGCTCATAGCCGACGCGTCCCTGGACGACTCCGGCACGCTGAGCGCCGAGAACGCGGCGGTCCTGGGCGACGCAACCGTGTCCCTGCGCTGGATCCTCATCCACATGATCGAGGAGTACGCACGGCACAACGGGCACGCGGATCTGCTCCGGGAGCGCGTCGACGGGGTCACGGGGGTGTAGCGCGCACGCTCACATCCCGCCGTGGTCCTCGACGGCGTACAGCCAACCTCCCAGGTCGGCGATGTAGACGACGCCGTCCGACACGGTCGGTGACGACCGTACCGGGCGGGTGGTGGGAAGCCGCCACCGTGCCGCCCCGGTCTCGGCGGACAGTGCGTACAGGTGGCCGTCCGAGCTGCCGACGTACACCGTCCCCTCGGCCAGGGTCGGTGGTGACTGCGTCGGGATGCGCTCGGCGGACACCCATCGGTTCGCGCCCGTCGCCGCGTCGATGCCGCACAGCAGACCGGCGTCGTTGCTGACGCAGACCAAGCCGTCGGCCACGACCGGCGACGTGCTCACGTCCCTGCCCGTGGGGTGCGAGCGCCACCTGATAAGTCCGGTCAAGGCGTCGACCGCGTACAGGTGACCATTACCGCTGCCCACGTAGAGGACCCAGTCGGACAGGGCGGACAGGGACGAGACCGGGGCGGTGACCGGAGTCCGCCATTTGCGCTTGCCGGTCGCCGCGTCGACGCCGTACACGGCCCGCTCGGTGGCGGTCCACACCCGCCCGCCCGCCGCCGCCACCCAGTGGAAGGGTGCGATGCGGGGGCAGTACGTCCAGGTCTTCTCACCCGTGGCGAGGTTCAGGGCGTACACGCTGTTCGTGTTGGCGAGGTAGACCGCCCCGCCGTCCGTCTCGGGGAGTGCGGTGACCCGTTGGCGCACCTTGAACTTCCAGCGTTCCTCGCCGGTGTGGGCGTCGAGCAGATGGAAGTACGGGCCTGCGGTGATGCCCAGGGTCCCTTCCGCCACCGCCAGTACCGAGTGGACAGGGTTTCCGGCCTCGAAGCGCCAGAGGCCGCTTCCCGTGGCGGTCTCCACCGCGTGCACCCGACCCGAGTTGTCCCCGGCGTACAGCAGTCCGTTCATGATCGTGAGGGAGGCGTGCACGGATGCCTTGACGTTGAGGGACCACTTCACGGTGGCGGGCGCCGACGGCGTCTGAGGGAGCTGAGGGGCATGCGACACTGCCGGCGTTGGCGACGCCGAGGCCGACGCCGATGCCGGGGCTGACTGCTCCGTGTCGCTCAGCCCTAAGAGAGCGTGGAACCTCGCGGCCGCCGCAGCCGACACACTGCGGCTGTCGTCGTCCAGAAGGCGCCGCATCTCCTCCGCGATGTGCTCCCGTACCGTCGTGTTCCCGACCTGGTAGCGATGGGCGAGGCCTTCGATCGCCGCAGTCGGCGCATCAGCTGTTCGACGTCGTCCGCGTCCGACTCCTCGTCAGGTGCCAGCGCCAGCAGCACTTCCATCACGCGTCCCCGCTCCAAACCCGCAGCCCACACATCTCTGTGCTCCCGCACGGACAGTACAGTCCATTACATCAGGCGGACCCGAAGCTGGTTTCAACTTCCCTCTCCCGGCAACCCGGTCGGCATGTCCAGACGCTATGGCGGAAACCCGGCCGCGACGATCATCCTCATCATCGCGGACATCACCGCGGTGATCCTGATCCTGTGGATCGCCTTCTTCCTCTTGGACGCCAACACCGGGAACGACCTGGTGTCATGGGTCCACCACGCGGCGAACTGGCTCTCGGGCTGGTCGCGCGACATGTTCAACGTCAAGTCGGACGACTGGCGCACCATCCTCAACTACGGTCTGCCCGCCGTGGTCTACCTGCTGATCGGCCACGCGGTGGCCGGCCGGGTCAACCGGTCGTAGCACCAGCGCAGCCGACTGCCCCCGCCGTCCGCCCGCCAGGCCTCACCGCACCGGCCGCCGACGGCTGCGCCGGATCCAGCGCCTGGTGAAGAAGGCGACGTCGGCCACCAGGACGACGACGCCGATGGCCAGCAGATAGCCCAGGCCGTCCGCGACCGCGCCGATCAGTCCCAGGACGACGGCCACGAGGATGAGGAACAGGAACAGTGCCATGATGTGGCCATCTCCTTCGTCGGTGGAGGACGTTCGGGGCCGTGGGCGGCCGGTGCGGTCAGCGGCGTGCGAGCTGGCGTTCGCCGGCGGCGCCCGGGCGGTACTCCATCTCGTAGTGCTGGAAGATCGCCTCCTCCTGTTCGGCGGGCAGCACGTCGTCCGTCCCGATGGACGGGGCCTGCCGGACCAGTGCCCGGGCGTACGGGACCTTGACGTAGTGCGGGCCGAGGACCGCCTCGTCCAGGGGGACGAAGACCAGGCGGCGACGGGTCGGCAGACCGGTCAGGACGGTGGCCATGGCCGGTTCGTCGGTGCTCGTGTCCACGTACACCGCTTCGAGCACCCCGATCTTGTGCCCTTTCGGGTCGATCACGGCCTGGTTGCGCCACTCACGGACATCGGCTGATGTGATCATGGTCGTTTCCTCCGGTCGAGACCCGGATCGGCGGGTCTCCGCCCTTCCAGCCTGCCCCCGATCGCGTAGGACCACCACAGTCGCCACGCCCATGGTCCCTGAAGTCACCCGAGCCGCGTCAGCCTCGACCCGAAGGACGGCTCGCGGAGATCCTTCTGGAAGGCGACCGGGACCTTCGGGGCGTCGGGACCGGTGCCGATCGCCAGCGTGGCTACCACCACACCGGCCCCGGCCGAGTGCGGTAGGGGCTTGCCGCCGTCCGCGATCCGCAGGGGCAGCCGCTGGCCCGGTACATCGATCGCCTTGAGGTCCTCGGTGGCGACCAGCGGCGTACGCCCGCCCAGACCGTCGTCCACGTACCCGACCACCTGGCCCCTCTTCACGGCGACAGCCGAGGTCAGGGCGTCGCGGACCGCCGCGACGACCTTCTTGCTGTTCTCCTTCACCAGCGTGAGACTGTTGCCGCCGTTGGGGTCCGGGCCGTCGACGCGCTGGTCCAGCATCGTCCCGAGGATCAGCGGTGTCCGGTCGTCGACCGTCTTGTAGGCGGCCCACATCAGCGCGCCGCCCGCCGCCGTGTTGGATCCCGTCTTGATGCCCTTGACGCTCAGCCCGGCGAGCAGCAGGTCGTCATTGTTGTTGTTGACCGGCTGGGGCAAACCCTTGACCGTGGCGTTCGGCAGCGCCACGATCGGCCGGAAGGCGTCGAACCTCATCACCGCCTCGGCGAGCTTGAGCTGGTCGACGGCGGTGCTCACGGTTTTGGCATCCAGACCGCTCGGATCGGTGTACGCGGTGTCCCTCATGCCGAGCGCCCTGGCGGCCTCGTTCATCTTCGCCACGAACGCCGTCTCGTCGCCGCTCCCCGTGGCCCAACGGGCCAGCAGCCGGGCGATGTTGTTGCCCGACGGGATCATCAGCATCTTCAGCATGTCCTGCTGACTGAACTTCGCCCCGGCCGTCAGCCCCTCGATGCGCGACTCGTCCTTGGACTCGCCTTCCCGTACGGCCTTCTCGTCGACCTCGATCGTCGGCCCCGTCTCGTCCTTCTTGAGCGGATGCTCCTTGAGGATCACGTACGCCGTCATCACCTTGGCGACACTCGCCGTCGGCACCGGCCGCTGCTCCCCGAACGTGCCGAGGCTCCCCGAGCCCTGGACCTGGACAGCGCCCTGGCCCTTCGCCGGCCACGGAAGGCTGAAGCGCCCATCGAAGGTGTACGAGGACGTGTCGGCGCCCAGCTTCAGGGACGGGGTCGGCAGGGGGCGGACCACCTGGACGATCACGAGGACCAGGACCAGGAGGAGGGAGATCGGCAGCCAGACCTTGAGGCGGCGCGCGAGGGTACGGGCCGGGGTCTCCGGCGGTTTCGGGGTGTTGGTCAGCTCCGCGAGCAGGTCAAGGGGCGGGAGCGGGGCCGGTGCGGGTGTCCCGGGCGCGGGGGGTTCGGTATCGGGGGTGCGCGAGATCGGTGCGGCCGCCTCAGCCGTGCCCCGGGCGCCGGACGCGGGACCGCCCGACACCGGCCGCGGCGGCTTCAGGACCGGCATGTCGACCGGCTTCAGCGCCACGAACTCGCTCGTGCGCTCGGAGTCCGATTCGCGGGTCGTGTCGGGGGTGCCGGAGGCATCGGAAGTGCCGGAGCTGCTGCCCGGACCGCCCTGCACCTCCGCCCCGCCGCTCGCCTCCGCCCCGCCGCTCGTCGCCTCCGCGTCGATCTTCTGCTTGCTGCCCTCGTCGGGGGACTGGTCCGCCACAGCTCTCTTTCCCTGTCCGATCCGAAACCGTCGTCGCACCGCCACCGCCGCCACCTCGGGGGCGCTACTTCTTCAGTACCGCCTGCATGACCGCCTTCGCGATCGGCGCGCCCAGCCGCCCGCCCGCGATGGCGTCGCGCGAGATGTCCATGTCCTCGGGGTCGACGAGCACCGCCACCGCGACCGGCGAAGTTCCGTCGCTCTGCTTGGCGTACGACACGAACCAGGCGTACGGGCGCTCGTCGCGCACATCGGCGCCGTGCTGCGCGGTGCCGGGCTTGCCCCCGACGGTCACGCCCTCGATCTTCACCTTGCTGCCCGAGCCGTCGGTCACCGTGAACTCCATCATTTCCTGCACCTTCTTCGCGGTGGCCTCGGAGACGGCCCGGTTCAGCACCTCGGGCCGGGTCTTCGCGAGCGGTGAGAGGTCGGGGCCGCGCAGCTCCTCGACCATGTACGGCTTCATCACCTTGCCGTCGTTGGCGAGCCCGGCCGTGACCATGGCCATCTGCAACGGGGTGCTGGTGAGGCTGCCCTGGCCCATGCCGGTCAGCGCGGTCTGCGGCTTGTCCAGCTTGTCGGGGTAGCCGCTCGCCACCGCGCGTACGGGGGTGAACTGCTCCTCGTTGAAGCCGAACTTCTCGGCCGTCTCGCGCATCCTGTCGTTGCCGGTCTTCAACGCGGCGTCGAGGAACACGTTGTTGCAGGACCACTGGAGCCCGGTCTTCAACGAGACCTTGTCGCACAGGGAGTTGGGCACGACGTTGCCGATCTTCGTCGTGCTCTGCGGCAGTCGGTACGGGGCCGGGGCGCCCGAGGGCGCGTTGATGTCGGTGACCGTGCCGTGCTCCAGGGCGGCCGCCGCCGTGAGGATCTTGAAGGTCGAGCCGGGCGGGTAGGTCTCCCGGAGCGCCCGGTTGCTCAGCGGCTTGCCCTTGTCCTGGTCCAGCTTCTTGAACACCTCGCCCTCCTTGCGCGAGATGCCCGCGAAGACCGAGGGGTCGTACGAAGGTGTGCTCGTCATGGCGAGGATCCGGCCGGTACGCGGGTCGAGCGCGACCACCGCGCCCTTCGCCTTCAGGTCGGTGAGCCCCTTGTACGCGGCCTTCTGGGCCTTCGGGTCGATGGTGGTGATGACATCGCCGCCGCGCGGTTTGACCCCGGTCAGCATGTCGAGCGGCCCGGCGAGCAGTCTGCTGTCCTTGCCGCTGAGCACATCGCTGTGGACACCTTCGAGGAAGGTGGCGCCCTGGGCCTGCGAGAGATAGCCCGTGACCGGCGCGTACATGGGGCCGTCCTGGTAGACGCGCTTGTACTTGAGGTCGGAGCCCGGCGTCGCCACCGAGCCGGTGATCGGTGCGCCGCCCACGATGATGTTGCCGCGCGGCTGGGCGAACGTCTCGATCCGCACCCGGCGGTTGTCGGGGTGGTTGGCGAGGGTGTCGCGCTGCGCGAACTGCACCCAGGTCGCCCGTACGAGCAGGGCGAGCGTGAGCACCCCGCAGAAGACGGCTATGCGTCGCAGTGGCCGGTTCATCACTCTCCGTCGGGCGTGGGGGGTTCGGCGGTGGGCATAGGAGGAGGAGAGCAGCAGTCTGGGCCGTATGTCCAAGTTCACTATCAGTCCCAGATCGATAAAATTGCGATATCGTCGCTGGCCGTGGACTTGATTCGGCATCTTGAGTGCTTCGCGGCTGTTGCAGAAGAGTCACATTTCGGTCGGGCCGCCGAGCGGCTCGGCATGGCCCAGCCGCCCCTCTCGCAGCGCATCCAGCGCCTGGAGCGCGAGCTCGGCGTGCGGCTCTTCGAGCGCACCAGCCGACAGGTGACGATCACCAAGGCCGGGACCCTGCTCCTTGAGGAGGCCCGTGAGCTGCTCGCCCGCTCCGAGGCGCTGATGGCCACCGCGCGCCGTATCCGGGACGGCGAGAGCGGGCTGCTGCGCGCCGCACTGCCGCCGGACATCGCGGGCGAGACCGTCGCCGCGATCCTGGCGGACTTCGCACGGCACCACCCCGGGGTGGAGCTGGAACTGCGCGAGCTGACCACCACCCAGCAGCTGGCCCAGTTCGCCTCGCACGACCTGGACACCGGGCTCATCCACCACCCCTGCGACGTCTCCGGCCTCGAACTGGGCCCGGTGCTGCGCCGCGAAGTGGGCGTCCTGCTGCCGCGCGAGGCTCCGGAGGCAGAGCTCGACGCGGTCCCCCTGGCCTCCCTCTCCCCGTACGACCTGATCCTCTTCCACCGCGCCGCCGCGCCCGCGCTCCACGACGACGTCCTGACCACCTGCGCGCGCAACGGCTATACGCCCGCGGCCGTACGGCACGGCCAGGGCGCCAGTTTCATCCGCGGCCTGATCCTCTCCGCGCACGCCGTCGCCTTCAGCCCGAGGGACGCCCACCCCGCGCACACCGCCGACCGGGACCCGGACCTCGTCTGGCGCCCACTCGCCGGGGCGCCATTGTCCTGGCGGCTGTCGGTCGCGTGGCCGCGCGGGCGCGGCGACACGGCGGTGAGCACATTCGCCGAGGCGGCCACGCGCGCGTTGCGGGAGACTTCGGCCGTGAGCACCGAACTGCCCCCGCGCCCGCTCCATCTGCGCCCGGCCGCGGAGTACTGGCTGTGACCGCCGCCGCCCGCATCCGCGAGGCCTTCGACGAAGCCGGCGTCACCGGCCGGCTGCACGCCCTCGACATCGACTCCGGCGCCGAGATCGGCACGGGCGGCGACCAGGCGGTGGTCACGGCGAGCGTGCACAAACTCTGCGTGCTGGTCACGCTCCACGAACAGGCGGCGGCGGGGCGGCTGGACCTGACGGAGCAGATCGACGTTCCGCTGGCGGAACGGGAGTTGGGCCCCACGGGCGTAGCCGTCATGCTGGATCCCGTACGGATGTCGCTACGCGACGCGGCGTACCTCATGATGGCCGTCAGCGACAACACGGCCGCCGAACTCCTCCTGGGGCGCGTAGGCCTCGACGCCGTCAACGCCACCACGGCTCGGCTCGGCCTCGCCCATACATACGCCGTCCACACCTTCCGCGAACTCCTCGCCACCATCAAGGAGGACGCGGGCCCGGGCGGCGCCCAGGCGCTGGCCGACCCCTACGTCATCGCCCGCCTGCGGGCGCTGGACCCCACCCGCACCAACCACAGCACGCCCCGCGACATGACCCGCCTCCTGAGCGCGGTGTGGCGGGACGAGGCGTGCACCCCCGAACACGGCGCGGCGATCCGCCGCCTCCTGGGCCTCCAGGTCTGGCCCCACCGGATGGCCTCCGGCTTCCCCTTCGACGACGTCCACGTGGCGGGCAAGACGGGCAGCCTGCCGACCCTGCGCAACGAGGTCGGCGTCATCGAATACCCCGACGGCGGTCGCTACGCCGTCGCGGTCTTCACCCGCGCCGCCGGCACGGCCGCGACGCTGCCCCCTGCCGACGCGGTCATCGGCACGACGGCCCGCATCGCGGTGGAGGCGCTGCGGGCCGCGTAGCATTCGCCTGCATTCCGTCTGAGGACAGCGGTGGTTCGTCCACCTAACAACGACATGGCCGAGCGCGCAGCTTAGTCGTCAGGAGATGGCTGCCCGCTGCCGACGGGCAGCCCTCAAGTGCAGCGTGCAGGGGGCGGTCCGGGCGTGCGTGCCACACCGGGCGGGCTGTGAGATGCGGAGGCACTCACGATTCCTCGCAGCGCTCTTGTTGATGACAGCGGGCGGGGAAGTGCGCGGGCCGGCCGGTGTGATCCACTGGGCGAGCCGGACGTACGACCGAGACCAGGAGCCCGCACCCTTGACCACCGCCAGCGCGCCCGCCTACCGCCAGCCCGGAACCGTCCTCGTCGACCACCGCTTCGCCGTACCGCTCGACCACGCCCGCCCCGACGGCGAGCAGATCGAGCTCTTCGCGCGCGAGGCCGTCGCCGCCGGTCACGCCGCCGACCGGGAGCGGCTGCCCTGGCTGCTCTATCTGGAGGGCGGCCCCGGCTTCGGCGCCCGGCGGTTCATCGGGCAGCAGGCCTGGCTCGGGCGCGCCCTGCGTGACTTCCGGGTGCTCCTGCTCGACCAGCGCGGCACCGGGCTGTCCACCCCGGCCAACCGCCAGACCCTCCCGCTGCACGGCGGCCCCCACGAACAGGCCGACTACCTCGCCCACTTCCGCGCCGACTCGATCGTCAAGGACTGCGAGCTGATCCGCCGCCGGCTCACCGGCGGCGCGCCCTGGACCGTCCTCGGCCAGAGCTTCGGCGGCTTCTGCGCCACCCACTACCTCTCCACCGCGCCCGAAGGCCTCGCCGCCGTCCTGATCACCGGCGGACTGCCCTCGCTCGACGCCCACGCGGACGACGTGTACCGGGCGGCCTACCCCCGTATCGAGCGCAAGAACGCCGCGTACTACTCCCGCTATCCGCAGGACGTCGAGCGGGTGCGCCGCGTCATCGAGCACCTCGCCACCGAACACACCGTCCTGACCAGCGGATACGTGCTGACCCCGGCGGCCTTCCAGTCGCTCGGCATCCTCCTCGGCGGTGGCGACGGCGCCCACCAGCTGCACTACCTCCTCGAAGACGCCTTCGTACGCACGGCCGCAGGCCCCGCGCTCTCCGACGCCTTCCAGGAAGGCGTGCACGCGGCCCTCTCGTTCGCCGGTCACCCCCTCTACGCCGTCCTCCACGAGGCGATCTACGCCCAGGACGCCCGCCCCACCGACTGGTCCGCCGACCGGGTCCGCTCGGAGTTCCCCCAGTTCTCGGCCGAGAAGGCCCTCGCCGGAGACGGCCCCGTCCTCTTCACCGGCGAATCCGTGCACCCCTGGCACTTCGAGACCGACCCCGCGCTGCGCCGGCTGCGCGAGACCGCCGATCTGCTGGCCGCCCGCACCGACTGGTCCCCGCTGTACGACCCGGCCGCGCTCGCCGCCAACGAGGTGCCGGTGGCGGCCGCCGTCTACCACGACGACATGTACGTCGACACCGCCCACTCGCTGGCCACCGCTCACGCCGTCCGGGGGCTGCGCACCTGGGTCACCGACGAGTACGAGCACGACGGCGTACGAGCGGGCGGCGAGCGCGTACTGAACCGGCTTCTCGGCCTCGTACGGGGTGAGTTGTAGCCCAGAGGCGGCGCGGCGCCGACCTTCCGGGCTCGTAAGCTGCGGCTATGACAGAGCAGTTGGAGCAGTTGGAAGAGATGCCCGACGACTGGCGGCGCGCCCTCGCGGTCGTCGCCCATCCGGACGACCTGGAGTACGGGTGCGCCGCCGCGATCGCCGGATGGACCGACGCGGGCCGTGAGATCACGTATCTGCTCGCCAGCCGTGGCGAGGCGGGCATCGACGGTATCGAGCCCGCCAAGTGCGGCCCGCTGCGCGAGCAGGAGCAGCGGGCGAGCGCGGCCGTCGTCGGTGTCTCGGCGGTGGAGTTCCTGGACCACAAGGACGGTGTGATCGAGTACGGGACCGGCCTGCGCAGGGACATCGCCGCCGCCATCCGCCGGCACCGCCCCGAACTGGTCATCACGCTCAACCACCGGGACACCTGGGGCGGCGTCATCTGGAACACCCCCGACCACCGGGCCGTCGGCCGGGCCACCCTCGACGCCGCCGGGGACGCCGGCAACCGCTGGATCTTCCCCGAGCTCATCGAACAGGGCCTCCAGCCCTGGAACGGTGTGCGATGGGTGGCCGTGGCCGGTTCCGACTCCCCGACCCACGCGGTCGACGCGACCGCCGGGCTCGAACGGTCGGTGGACTCGCTCATGGAGCACCGCAGTTACATCGAGGGCCTCACGAACGACGAGCCCGAGACGTACTGCCGCAACTTCCTCACCGCCAACGCCGAACGCGCGGCCGCCCGCTTCGGGGGCCGTCCGGCGGTGGCGTTCGAGCTGTTCCCCCGGTAGGGGAGGACGCGGAGGGGCGAGCGGGGCTTCCCCGCTCGCCCCCGGCTTCCAGTAGTCTGACGTACCGTCAACTCAGGTCCGTGGTAGGGGAACGGGGGCGCGGTGATCGACACCCTCGACCGGGAGATCCCGGAGGGCGAGGCGCGGATACGCCTGGAGGTCACCGCCGAAGGGCTCGGCGTGCTCACCCTCTGCCGCCCCGAGAAGCTGAACGGCTGGAGCTGGGAGTCCAGCCGTCAGCTCGGCCTCCTCGCCGACCGGATCCGCTTCGACGACGCGATCCGCGCCGTACTGCTCCGCGCCGACGGCCGGGCCTTCTGTGCCGGGATCGACGTCACCGCCCCCGGCGGCGCCATCACCGGCCGCTCCCCGGCCGAGCGCACCCACCGCTACTACGAGGGCATCCGCTGGGTCCACGAGCGCTTCGCCGCGTTCGCCCGGCTGCCGCAGCCCGTGGTCGCGGCCGTCCAGGGCTACTGCCTCGGCTTCGGCTTCGAGCTCGCGCTGATGGCCGACATCAGGGTCGCCGCCGACGACGCGGTCTTCGCGCTGCCCGAGACCGCGATCGGGGTCGCCGTGGACGCGGGCGGCGACCTGCGGATCGCCCGGGACGCGGGCGCGGGCTGGGCGAAGCTCCTGGCACTCACCGGCCGCCGCATCGACGCACCCACCGCCGAGCGGCTCGGGCTCGTCCAACAGGTGGTCGACGCGGCGGAGTTGGAGAAGGAGGCGCGAGCTCTGGCCTCCGAGATCGCAGCCAACGCCCCCCTCGCCGTGCGGGCGGTCAAGCGGAACATCGACGCCTTCGCCGACGCCGGGCTGGCCGAGGCTCTCGACCGTACGGCCATGGCCGCCGCCCTCACCCTCACCTCCGAGGACGCCCGCGAGGGCTACGCGGCCAAGGCGGCCCGCCGCCCGCCGACGTTCGACGGAAAATGACGCTGGTGGGGCTCAGCCCTGGAACCGCTCCCGGCCCAGCTGCTCCCGTACGGGTGTCACCGGCGCGGCGACCACCGTACGGCGCTGCCAGTTGGCGCCGTCCACCACCAAGGTGTGGCCGCTGATGAAACGGGCGTACGGGGAGGCCAGGAAGGTCGCCGCCCAGCCGAGCTCCCGGGGCTCGCCCACCCGTAACGCGGGCTGGCGTGCGGCGAGTTCGCCGCGCGCCGCCGCGTCCTCCAGCCCCGACCGGATGGCCTCGGGCATGTCCGGGTGCGGGAAGAGCCCCGGAACGAGCCCGTTGACCTGGATGCCGTAGGGACCCCACTCCACCGCGAGCGTCTCGACCAGGTTCCGCACCCCGGCCTTCGCCGCCGCCGAGTGGGCGTACCCCGGGCCGCCCGTCCAGGCGTACGACGCCCCCACATTGATCACCGACCCGGGCGTCCCGGCCGCGAGATGGCGGCGACCGAACTCACGGGTCGTGAACCAGGTCCCGGTCAGTGTGATGTCCACGACCGCGCGCCACGCGTTGGGCGACAAGTCCTCCGCGGGGCAAGGAAAGTTGGCGGCGGCGCTGTTGACGAGCACGCCGGGCAGCCCAACCTCCCGTTCGGCCAGGTTGAAGGCCGCGCCGACCCGCTCCGGCTCCCGGACGTCGCACACGGCGACGACCACCCGCCCACCCAGTTCCGCCAACTCCTCCCGGGCCGCCTTCAGCCGCTCCTCGGTGCGTCCCACGATCACCAAGTCCGCCCCCGAACGGGCGAATTCGGCGGCCATCGCCTTGCCGAGCCCGGAGCCACCGCCGGTCACCAGGACCACGGTCCCGTCGTACGTCCCCGGCGGCAGTGCGCGGGCGCCGGGCGGAGGAGGGGCGGGGAGGCCCGGGAGCGGGGCGCCGGGGGGTGCGGTGTCGGCCGTCATGGCGGCAATCCCTACCGTCAACACCGCGAATCCACCAGACAAGGCCGCTGAGAAGCCGTCAAAATCCTTCTGTGGCACTGACTCAGTACGAATCGTCGATAGCGGCGGTCTGGGACCAGCAGAACGTCTGGTCGCGGAGCGCGGACCGGCTGAAGAAGACCGTGGAGGGCGCGCGCAGCGAGGCGTTGCTGCTCGCCATCCTCGCCGCGGTCCTGGGGACCGGCTCCGCCGAGACGATGGGCCGGAACGAGGTGGCCGGCAAGGTGCTCGCCTTCGCCGCGGCCGTGGCGGCGGGGGCGGCGCCGCTGCTCGCCCAGCGCGGCGGGCCGGCCCGGTTCAACGACTGGATCCGGGTGCGCGCCGTGTCCGAGGCGCTGAAGGCCGAGGTGTACACCTGCCTGGCGCGGGTCGGGCCCTACCGGGACCTGGCGGGCGCGGGCGCGCTGCTGGCCGAGCGCGGGCGCGCGTACCGGACGGACGGCGGCGATCTGATCCGGTACACCGCCGGGATCGCCGCCCTTCCGAGGCCCCTGCCGCCGGTGACCGACCTCGATTCGTACGTCGAGTACCGCCTGCGGCGCCAGATCGAGACCTACTACCGGCCCAAGGCCGAGTGGATGGGCAGGAAGGTCGTGTTGGTGGGCCGCGTGGAACTGGGTCTCGGTGGTCTGGCTGCCGTGCTGGCGGCGTTCGCGGGCGTGTTCTCGGCGGGTGGCCTCGCCGCGTGGGTGCCGGTGGTGGCATCGGTCTCGGTCGCGCTGACCGCGCACGCCATCGCCCGGCGGTACTCGTACCAGCAACTCGAATTCATGCGTACGGCTGAGGAGTTGGAGCGGTTGATGACTCGCTGGGAGGACGCGCCCGGGGCCGTGGGGACGCCCGAGGCGGCCGAGGCGTTCGTCGCCGAGTGCGAGCATGTCATCTCGATCCAGAACGAGGCGTGGATGATTCGCTGGACGGTGGGCTGATGGAACAGTCCGCTGTGCCGTTGTCGGACGCGGCTTTCGAGAGCCGGTACCTCGAATTCGTGGCCAGGAAGTACGACCGGGTGGAGGTCTTCGGCTTTGACCTCGTTTCGAGGCGGCCCCGGGGCGGCTGGCCGCTGCGCGAGCTGTACACCGACCTGACGACGTTCGGCGAGACCGGGGCGCCCACGGAAACGACGGCGGGGGCGGCGCTGGCCGGGCGTCGGCGGACGCTGGTGCGCGGCGCGGCGGGCTCCGGAAAGACGACGTTGCTGTGGCACATGGCCGTCTCGGCCGCGCAGGGGCAGCGCACCGCCCGCGACCATCTGCACGAACACATCCCCTTCGTCCTGCCGATGAGATACCTCCAGCTGGGCGGCGGGCTGCCACGCCCCGCGGAGTTCCTCGCCTCGGCGGGTCTGATGATCGCGGACGAGCAGCCTTCGGGCTGGGCGGAGCGCGTCCTGGCGTCCGGGCGGGGTCTCCTGCTCATCGACGGCATCGACGAGGTGGAGGAGCCCGAGCGGGCCGGGATCCGCTCCTGGCTGGGAGAGTTGCTCGCCGCCTATCCGGACTGCTCGTACGCCGTGGCCACGCGAACCCAGGCCGTGCCCGAATCATGGCTGGCGGAATGGGAGTTCGCCGCCCTCGAACTGGCTCCGCTGAATTCCGAGGACATTCAGCGACTCGTCACCCGTTGGTACGCGGTGACCTCGGCGGGCATGGGCGGCCCGGCGGAAAGGGCGGCCCTGGAGCGCAAGCGTGACGCACTGCTGGCCGCCGTTGTCGAACAGCGCGACCTGAGGGAGATGGCGAGCAACCCTCTGCTGTGCTCATTGCTGTGCGTCGTCCACGACGAGCGCGGCGGCCTGCTGCCCCACACCCGTTGGGAGCTCTATGACGCCGTGCTCTCGATGATGCTGACCCGACGGGACGAACAGCGTCGCGTCTCGGGGTACGGCATCACAGCATTCGGGCGGGGGCCCCAGACCCAGCTGCTGCAACTTCTCGCCTACTGGTTGCAGCGCAACGGCCAGACGGACGCGGAGCTTGAGAGAGCCCACGGCCTGATCGCCGGGCTGTTGCCGTCGCTTCCCGCGCTCGCCGAGCAAGGGAACCCCGAGACGCTGCTTGCGTATATACGGGAACGCAGCGGCTTCCTCCAGGTGTCCGCACTCGACCGTATCGGCTTCGCGCACCGCAGCTTCCAGTCCTACTTCGCGGCGAAAGCGGCCGTCGAGCAGGGGGACTTCGGGCTGCTGGTCAACAAGGCGGACGACCCGAACTGGCAGGACGTCGTACTGATGGCGTTCGGCCATGCGCGACGCAGTGAGCGCCAGGGGTTGTTCCGGGCGCTTCTCGAGCGCGCCGAAGAGGTCCCGACGAGCCGCGTACGCCTCCACCTGCTGGCTGCGGCGGCGCTTGGGTACACCGTCGAAGTCGACCCCGAGATCCGCGAACAAATCGAGTTCCGACTGGCGCAGTTGATCCCGCCCCGGACACCCGCCGAGGCGGACGCCCTCGCCGAAGTGGGCGAGCTGGTGCTGGAGTTGATGCCGCTGCCCGACAGCCTCGACCCCGACGGCCCCGAAGCACGCCTGATCGTACGCACCGCCCAGCGGATCGGCGGCCCCGCAGCCCATGAGCTGGTCCGCCGTTTCGTCGCGGCCCGCAGGCTGCGGGCCGCCCAGACGCAGCGGCGGCCCGCCCGGCCCGCTCCGGAGTCCGTCCGGGTCGAGTCATGGACCACTGCGCCACGGCAAGTGGTCTCTGGACCAGCGATGCTGGAGCTATCCGGCGCGGAGGTCCCGCCAGACCTCGACCGGCTCGCCGCCACCGTCCACCACGTGGTCTGGCGTGACGTCGCGTCCCCGTGCGCCGTCCTGGGCCGCCTGCCCCTGCTGCGCACGCTGGTCATCGCCGACAGCCCGGCCCTGACGGACCTCGACGGGCTGCCCCGGCTGCCCCGTTTGCGTACGCTGCGGATCACCGGATGTCCGTCCCTCTCCGACCTCACGGCCCTCGCCCGCACGGGTGTGGTGTTCCTCGACGTGTCGCCGAACCCCGGGGCCGCCGCACTCGCCGCACTCGCCGGTGCGACGCGTTTGCGGGTGCTCGGATTCCCTTTGCCCGCAGGTGAGTTCGACCTGGAGGGGCTGCGCCGCAGCCTGCCGGGAGTGGAGCTCGTGCCGCGTTCCGGCGTCCGCGCATGAGGCGGGACGCGGGCGTGCAGAATGACTTCCGGACGCACCGTTGAGGGAGGGCCGCGTGCTGCGGTACGACAAGGAGTTCGACCCGAGGAACGACGGCGCGGGGGCCGACGGCTCCGGTGGTCCGGCCGCAGGCCCGGGGCGGTACGCCGCCGACGACGAGGTGTACGTCTTCGATGACGACGAGGTCGTCCTCGCGGTCAACGTCGCGCTCAAGACGGGGCGGCCTCTGCTGCTGTTCGGTCCGCCGGGCTCCGGCAAGTCCACTCTCGCCCCCAACGTGGCCAGGATCCTGGGCTGGGAGTACTACGCGCATGTCGTCACGGCCCGCACCGAGCCGGAGGACCTGCTGTGGCGGTTCGACGCGCTGAAGCGGCTCAACGACGCCCAGGCGCAGCAACTCGTCGACGACATGGGGCACTACTACACCAAGGGTCCGCTGTGGCGGGCCTTCGCGGCCCCCGCCGGCAAGCGTTCGGTCGTCCTCATCGACGAGATCGACAAGGCGGACCCGGATCTGCCGAACAGCCTGCTGGGGCCCCTCGGCTCGCTGTCGTTCCCCGTACCGTGGGACGACGAGCAGTCGGTCTCCGTGCCGCCGGAGCGAGCGCCGTTCGTGGTGATCACGACCAACGACGAACGCGAGCTGCCCCGGCCGTTCCTGCGCCGCTGCATCGTCTTCGAGCTGCGGTCCCCCACCAAGAAACACCTGCTGAAGGTCGCGGGCTCCCACCTGGGGGAGCGGTACGTACCGGAGCTCGCGGACAAGGTCGCCACGCACATTCTCGACGTCCGCAAGACGCTGGAGGATCCGGCGGCCGGGCCCAGCACCGCCGAATATCTGGACGCGCTCAAGGCCAGCCAGCAGCTCGGCGTGGTGCCCGGCACACCCGAGTGGGCCGCGCTTGAGGCGGTGACCCTGCGCAAGCGGCGCGACGGAACGGAGCCCACCGCGTGAGCGGGCGCGGTGAACTCTTCCTCGGTGATCTGGTGCGGGCCATGGCCGAGTTGAAGCCCTCGGACCTGGCCACCGCAGACGCCATGGCCGCTCTGCTGGGGCAGGGGCGCCGTACGCCCACGGCCCTGCCGCAGGGCCGCGTCGTCCAGGCGGTCGGCCGGGGCACGGGGGCCGGCCGCGCCAGGGCCGTACGGCTGGAGGAGGCGTCCGGCGGCCCTCGCCGCAGCACGCCCACGCCACTTCCCCGGGCCGTCAGCGCCGAGCGGGGACCGCGCACGGAGCGGCCGGACCCGTCCGAGCCGGAGGGGGACGGCACCGTGCACGGCGGCGCGGAGCGGGCGCTCCTGCTGGCCGACAGGCCGGTCGACTTCTCGCTCACCGCGATCGGCGGACCTCCGCCGCAGGCCGCCGTGACGGACGGCGCCAACGGTCCGGCTGCGGGCGCCGGGCTGCCGGAGCGCACTACCGCCGCCACCCCGCTCTCCCACGAGCCGCCCTGGAAGGGGGACTGGGCCCGGGGAATCATGTTCGCGGTGGTGGCCACGCCGGTGGAGAGCAGAGAGGTCGACCAGCGGGCGCTGCTGCGGGGCGTCGCCGGGCGCCAGGCGCTGCGAGCCGTGCCGCGCCGACGGCGCTTCAGCACCCGGCGCGGTGCGCAACTGCTGCTCGACCACGGGCCGGGCATGGCGCCGTTCCGTGACGACGGACTGTGGCTGCGCGAACTGGTGGGCAGCATCGCCGGACGCGACCGGGTCGAGGTGCTGAGGTTCCGGGGCGCGCCGGGGCGCGGGGTGGTGCGCCAGGATCCCCTCACGATCGACCCGTACCGGCCGCCGCCGCCCGGCACACCGGTGATCCTCTTCTCCGACCTCGGCCGGATGCGGCCGCCGTTCGCGGGGCAGGGCGTCGCGGGCCCGCAGGAGTGGCGTGCGTTCGTCCACAGCGTGGCGCACTCCGGCTGCCCCGTCATCTGCCTGACTCCGTACGAGAGCGCCGACTATCCGGCCCCGCTGCGCAAGAAGGTGGCGTTCGTCCCCCTCGACCGGCGTGTCTCGCTGCGGCACGCACGGGAGGCGACGGCGCGGGTGCGCGGATGGCTGGAGTGCCCATGACGAGCCAACCCGAGGTGCCGGAGGCGCACCTGCCGCCACCGGCCGACCGCACGATGGAGGAGTACATCCCGCAGCTCGCGCGGAGCCGGCCCCAGCTCGTCCGGCTCGCCGAGTGCCTGTCGCTGGCGGCCGGAGTGGAGCGACCGCTGTTGCGCCGCGCCCGGTTGCGCTTCCTGCCGCGCTCGGCGGCGGGTCTTGAGGCCGAGCTGTGGTTCTCCCCGCTGGTGGAGTCGGCGAGCGCGCACTCTCTGCTGCTCGACCCGGCCGCGGCGGCCGTCCTGCGGCGACGCCTCGCACTCCGGCCCCGTCAATTCGTCCTGGACGTACGCAACTTGATGGTTGAGGCACATCTGGGTGCACAGCCGGTCGCCCGCTGGTTCGAGGATCTGCTGTGGGCCGATCTCTTCCCGGCCACGTCGACGCCCGAGCACATCGGCGAGCAGCTGCGACGGGTGCTGCACGCGGTCACGGCGACCGGGCACGCGGCCGACGAGATCGGGCGCTGGGCGCTGCACTATGTGCCGCGCCTGCCGAGTGGGGTGCGCCGGTACGACGACGCCTGGCGGATCCAGGTGGCGTCCTGCGAACGCCTCGGCGTGGCGCCGCCGGAGGACCTCTTCCCGCGCGCATCCGGCATGACGGCCGCGGCTCGCGCCCTTGTCCAGCGGGACATCCCGGTTGGCGTGGTGGCCCGCTCCGACGGCTTGGTGCTCAGCCGCCCGCCGGGTGAGGGGGCGCGTACGGTGATGGCGGCGGGGGTGCGTACGGTGCGGGTCGACGCGGCGAGCGCGCTCGCGCCACAATCGTCCTCGGTGCAACTGGAGTTGATGGAGGATCAGAGCATCCACCTCCCGTTCACCGTGGTGCAGCGGCTGTCCGTGAGTGGCGAGGCCGTCCAGGGGTTGGCGCACGCCGGGGCGGCTTACGAGGTGGCGGTCGCCTCGGGCACGGAGGTGCGTGCGCGGTTCGCCGTACTGCTGGGGGACTGCACGATCGTGCTGCATGCGGACGACGGGACGGAGGTGGGTCGCCTCCCTGCCGCGGCTGACGGTGCGCCGAGGCGGTCCCTCAGCCTGTCGTCGGACGGCGCGGCCCTGGCGTGGACCGAGGGGGGAACGGCGATCGAGTACGACCTGGCCATGGCGAGGCGGCATGCCCACACGTGGCCGAGCGGCGCCGCGGTTCGTGTGCAGTTCCCATCGGATCACCTGGAGGGTCTCGCGCAGTTGTTCGTGCAGGGTGACGGGCTCTTCCTGTATGGGCGGCGTACTGGAGTACGTGACCTCGGCGACCGCGAAGCGGCCCCAGTGCGGGCGCTGTGGGTGTCGGTCAGTGGGGAGTGCGCGGCCTTCGTCGAGAAATCGGGCGTGCTGAGGATGTATGACCACGGGCTGTTGCGGGAGTTGGCGGACCGCGAGGTCACCGCTGTCGCCGGAGCGCCGGACGGCACGCATGTGGTCTGGGCGCACGCGGACGGGAAGGTCGAAGGGCGGTTCGTCGGCGGCGACAAAGGCGACATGGTGATGAACTACGGCACGGCGTCCTGGCAGGTCACCTCCCTGGCCATGAGCGCGGACGGCCGCTGGATCGCGGCCGTGGGCGGTGACTCCAGGCTCCTGCTCTGGGACCTCGCCAGCGGGACGGCCATCGGCAGCGAACGGCGGCTGAACTTCTGCGCCGACCGCGTCTTCGCCCTGCCCGGCGGCGAATGGGCGGTCTCCGGCACGGGCGGACCGGTCGAGCTCACCACCGACGACGGCCGGCAGTACGTCATCACCCCGGACACCGAGGCCTTGGCCGACCCGGTGGACGTGCCCGGCTGGATCCGGGGCGAGGTGATCGCGGTGGTACGAGCGGGCCGGGACCCGGTCACGTTCGTCGACCTGGCGGAGGCGATGGCGTCCGTCCGGGCGGTGGGCGTCACGTGTCTGACGGTCGGGCCGATCACCCCGACCGTCAGGGGCGACGTGGAGGGAATCCCCGGCGACGAGGAAATCCCCGACTCTCTGGGCGACTTCGGAGGGTTCGTGTCGCTGCTCATGTCCGCCCACCACCATGGCGTGCGGATCGTCGTTGACATGGACCTGCGGGACGTGTACGCGGTCGGCCGGATCCTCAACTCGATGCGCCAGTGGCTGGACCACGACGTCGACGGCCTGCGCCTGGTCGGCGACCCCCGTCTCCACGCGGACGTACTGCGCGATGTGCGCCACCTGCTGGACGGCTACGACGACCGAGTGCTCATCGGTACGCACACCACCGGGCTCCCCGCCACGGCGGACTCCGACTTCGGCGCCACCGGCGCCTTCGTAGCCTGCGATGTCGTGGTGCGAGCCCTGCAAGGGGAGCTGATCATTGGTATGACGGAAGGCGCCCTGGTCAGAAACGCACTGGTCAACGCCCAGTTGTCCCTGGGCACGGCCAGGCCCGGAGCGCAGTGGGGCCATCTGCTGCCCGACGACCTGACCGCGCCCGGGCGAACGGCGTTGGCCCTGCGCGTGCTGCTCGGCCTGCCGGGATGCCCCATCGTTCCCCTGTCGCTCCTCCAGAACCAGGACCCGGAGGTGTCAAGAATGCTGGAGCTGCGCCGGGACCATCTCGCTCTGTCCCGGGGGACCTGCCGGGAACTCCCGTTGTCGCTGCCACAGTTGATCGCACTCGTACGGCAGCACGGCGACGAGATCGTGCTCTGCGTCGCCAACGCCGGGGCGGACCGCGAGACGATCGACGTCTCCCCGGACTACCTGGGCGCCACGGGCAACGCACGGCTGCTGGACCTGTTCGACGGAACCGTCGTCCCGTGCACCGACAGCACCCCCGCCACCGTCGCCGTCGAAGGCGGCGCCGTCCGCTGGTACCGGCTGCTCCCGATACCGCGCACTTCCGGCCTCGGGGAGTAGCGGCATGGCACGTCCCCGGATCTTCCTCAGCCACAGCTCGCAGTGCACGCCCGAGTCCGGGTGCGACTGCCGGGCCTACCTGTTCGCGCTCGAAGCGCACCTCGTCGACCTGGGCTGCGAGCCGATCGTCGACAAGGACATCCTGAGCGGCGGTGACACCTGGTACGGCAAGGTGCTGACCGAGATCAAGAAGTGCCACGGCATGATCATCCTGCTGTCGCCGCACGCGCTCGACTCGTACTACGTGATGGTGGAGGCGATCGTCGCCGACGCCGAGCGGGCCGGGACCGGTGACGCCTTCGTGGTCCTGCCCGTGACCCTGCCCGGAGTCCGTCGCCGCCAGCTTCCCGACAGCGGGCTCGGCAAGCTGAACCTCGGCCGCTTCGACATGGTGGACTGGCGGCGGCAGTACGGACCCACCCGGCCCCCGGCGAAGATCGCCACGTCGCTGCGTCCGCTGATCGAGCGGCAGGGCGCCGTGCCGTACCCGGAGGTCACCGACTTCCTCGCGGGCCGGATCTCCGACCTCTCGGACGCGGCCCTAGAGCACACGGCCGAGATCCTGGGAGTCGCCACCTTCGCCTACGCACGCGATCACTCGCGCTACGCGGTGGCTCAGGGGCTGCTGGTCGAGCGGCCGGTCCAGAACGTCGGCGACAGCTGCGCGATGCGCAAGGCCGTCAAGCACTTCCTGCCGAAGGTGAAGAGCCGGGCCGACCGGCAGAGGATCGTGGACGTGGTGGTGCCGTTCGCCCGGGTCCCGAAGAAGGCGGCGGATCAGCTCCGCCTGGTCGGGCAGGGAGCGGGCGACCGGGTGGCGCTGCTGGGGTCGACGCTCAAGGAGACCGCGGACATGTACGTGCGCAGGGCGAGCGAGGCGCCGGACTCGTGGCGCGTGCGCAAACCCGCGCCCCGGCACGACGCGGCGGACTTCGTGGAGGGCGTGATCGCCGAGGTGCGCGCCTGCGTGGTCGACTCGATCGGGTGGGGCTTCGAGTGCGACGACGAGGCCCTGCGGCGGCTGCTGGCCCGTCACGAGGAGGAGTCGGGGCCGTTCACGATCGTGCTGTACCAGCCGCCGGACGCCGACCTCCTCGACCGGCTGCTCACCGCGTTCCCCAGGCTGCTGTTCGTCTTCGCCCACCAGCAGGCAGCCGCCGCGCGGGGGCGGGCGGGCTCCGTCCGGCTGGAGGGACTGACGCCGGGGCAGGAGCAGGACATGGTCATCACCCATCGGGAGTTCCAGAACCTGGCCGCCACGGGGGAGCAGTAGCTCCCGGCGACCCGAATCGGAAGACCGCAAGACCGCAAGACCGGAAGTCCGCAAGACGGGAAGACGGGAAGACGGGAAGACCGGAAGACGGGAAGACCGGAAGACCGCAAGACCGCAAGACCGGAAGACCGCAAGACCGGTAGACCGGTAGACCGGTAGACCGGAAGACCGGACGACCGGAAGACGGGACCGGAGGGCCGGAGGGCCGGATTGACAAAGCGCCTTGCCGATTCTGCAATGGGCGGATGGATGGGGAACGCGCACTCGACGACGTGCTGACCGAAGTCGGCCCCCGGCTTCGGCGGATCCGCAAGGAGCGCGGAGCCACGCTCGGGGATCTGTCGGCGGCGACCGGGATCTCCGTCTCCACGCTCTCCCGCCTGGAATCCGGGAACCGGCGGCCCAGCCTCGAACTGCTGCTGCCGATCGCCCGCGCCCATCAGGTGCCGCTCGACGATCTGGTGGGCGCGCCGCCGGTCGGGGATCCCCGGGTGCGGGCCAGGCCGATCGTGCGGGGCGGCAAGACCCTGGTGCCACTCACCCGCCAGCCCGGCGGGCTCCAGGCGTACAAGGTGGTGGACCGGGAGACGGGCGGTGCGCCCGAGCCGCGCGTTCATGAAGGCTACGAGTGGCTGTACGTCCTGGCTGGGCGGCTGCGGCTGGTGCTCGCCGGGAACGACGTGGTGCTGGGGGCGGGCGAGGCGGCCGAGTTCGACACCCGGCTGCCGCACTGGTTCGGGCCGGCCGGGGACGCGCCGGTGGAGTATCTGAGCCTGTTCGGGCCGCAGGGGGAACGGATGCACGTACGGGCGCGGCCCCGGGGCGGGAGCTCGTAACAGGGCGGTCGCGCGTCGCGGGACGGGCGGTCACACGTCATGGAACCGGGCGGTCGCGCGTCGCGGGGCGAATTCGTCGCCCCGCACACCCCTCCACCTGTTCCCTCAGCGGCAAGCGACCGCTTAGTATGCCGTGCAGCAAGGGTACGCAGCCGTACCGCCTACAGCGCGTGGAGGCCCCGAATGCAGGCATGGCGAGTGCACGAGAACGGCGAGCCGGGCGAGGTGATGCGGCTCGAAGAGGTCGAGCGCCCCACCCCGGGCCCCGGGCAGGTGCTGCTGAAGGTGCGCGCCGCGAACATCAACTTCCCGGACGCGCTGCTGTGCCGGGGGCAGTACCAGATCAAGCCGCCGCTGCCGTTCACGCCCGGGGTCGAGATCTGCGGGGAGACCGAGGACGGGCGGCGGGTCATCGCCAACCCCGTGCTGCCGTTCGGCGGGCTCGCGGACCATGTTATCGCCGACGAGCGCGCGCTGCTGCCCGCGCCCGACGCGCTGGACGACGCCGAGGCCGCCGCCCTGCACATCGGCTACCAGACCGGCATGTTCGGGCTGCACCGCAGGGCCGGCCTCCAGGCGGGCGAGACGCTGCTGGTGCACGCCGCCGCCGGAGGGGTCGGCAGCGCGGCCGTCCAGCTCGGCAAGGCGGCCGGGGCCAAGGTCATCGGCGTGGTCGGCGGGGCCGAGAAGGCGGAGATCGCCCGGCAGTTGGGGTGCGACCTCGTCATCGACCGGCGCTCCGACGACATCGTGGCCGCCGTGAAGGAGGCCACCGGCGGGCGCGGTGCGGACGTGATCTACGACCCGGTCGGCGGCGACGCGTACGCCAAGTCCGCCAAGTGCGTCGCCTTCGAGGGCCGCATCCTCGTCGTGGGCTTCGCCAGCGGCAGTATCCCCGCCCCCGCCCTCAATCACGCGCTGGTGAAGAACTATTCGATCGTCGGTCTGCACTGGGGGCTGTACGCGCAGAAGGACCCCGCGTCGATCCTGCGCTGCCACGAGCAGCTGACCGAGCTCGCCGCCAAGGGCGCCGTCAAGCCGTTGATCAGCGAGCGCGTACCGATGAAGGACGCTGCCGCCGCCGTTCAGCGCGTCGCCGACGGCACCACCACCGGCCGTGTGGTCGTGCTCCCGGACGGAGTCGCCCGATGAGCGAGCAGCAGCCCGAAGCCGCCGAACTGCGCGCCCTTACGCAGGAGTTGCTCGCCGCGCACCCGCCCGCCACCACCGGGGCGATCGACTTCCTCAAGGCCCGCTTCGACGCCGGGCTCGCCTGGGTGCACTACCCGGTGGGCCTCGGCGGGCTCGGGGCGCCTCGCTCGCTTCAGCCGGTCGTCGACGCCGAACTGACGGCGGCCGGCGCGCCCGACAACGATCCGCGCCGGATCGGGATCGGGCTCGGCATGGCCGCGCCGACCGTGCTCAAGTACGGCACCGACGAGCAGAAGCGGCGGTTCCTGAGGCCGCTGTGGGTCGGTGAGGAGGTGTGGTGCCAGCTGTTCAGTGAGCCGGGCGCCGGGTCCGACCTCGCCGCGCTCGGCACCCGGGCCGTCCGGGACGGCGACGACTGGGTGGTCACCGGGCAGAAGGTGTGGACCTCCAGCGCCCATGTCGCCCGCTGGGCCATCCTGATCGCGCGCACCGACCCCGAGCTGCCCAAGCACCAGGGCATCACCTATTTCATCTGCGACATGACCGACCCCGGCGTCGAGGTGCGGCCGCTGCGGCAGATCACCGGCGAGGCCGAGTTCAACGAGGTCTTCCTCACCGGCGTCCGTATCCCCGACGCCCACCGCCTGGGCGCGGTCGGTGACGGCTGGAAGGTCGCGCAGACCACTCTGATGAACGAGCGGGTCTCCATCGGCGGGATGCGGCTGCCCCGCGAGGGCGGGATGATCGGGTCCGTCGCGCGCACCTGGCGCGAGCGCCCCGAACTGCGCACCCACGACCTGCACCAGCGCCTGCTCACCCTCTGGGTCGAGGCGGAGGTCGCCCGCCTCACCGGCGAGCGGCTGCGCCAGCAGCTCGTGGCGGGCCAGCCCGGTCCCGAGGGCTCGGGCATGAAGCTCGCCTTCGCCCGGCTCAACCAGGAGATCAGCGGTCTGGAGGTCGAACTCCTGGGGCAGGAGGGGATGTTGTACTCCGACTGGACCATGCGCCGGCCCGAGCTCGTCGACTTCACCGGCCGGGACGCCGGATACCGGTATCTGCGCTCGAAGGGCAACTCCATCGAGGGCGGCACCACCGAGGTACTCCTGAACATCGTCGCCGAGCGCGTCCTCGGGCTGCCCGCCGAGCCGCGCAACGACAAGGACATCGCCTGGAAGGACCTGGCCCGATGACCGAGACCGCCCCCGACCTGCTGTACTCCGAGGCCGAGGAAGACCTCCGGGCCGCCGTGCGCTCCCTGCTCGCCGACCGCACCGACACCGCGTCCACGCTGACCCGCGCCGAGTCCGACATCCCCTGCGACCCCCGGCTGTGGCAGGCGCTCGGCGCCGAGATGGGGCTCGCGGGGCTGCTGGTGCCGGAGAAGCTGGGCGGCCAGGGCGCGGGACACCGCGAGGCCGGCGTGGTCCTGGAGGAGATCGGCCGGAGCGTCGCCCCGGTTCCGTACCTCACCAGCTCCGTCATCGCCACCGAGACGCTTCTCGGACTCGACATCACGGCCGACGAAGTCGCGGGGCTTCTCGGTGAGTTGGCGTCCGGCCGCAAGACCGCGGCGCTGGTCGTGCCGTTCTCGTACGGGCCCGACTCGCCGCGGCTGCGCGGCGGGCTCGACGGCGTCACGCGGACCGTGGCCGACGCCGCCACCGCCGACGTGCTGCTCGTGCCGACCGGGCAGGGGCTCTACGCGGTCGAGGCGGGCGAGGCGGCCATCACTGCGCTCACCCCGCTCGACCTCACCCGCCCGCTGGCCGACGTCGCCCTCGACGGTGCGCGCGGCACGCTGCTCGCCGACGCGGACACCGGCCGGGCCGCCGTCCGCCGTGGTCTGCTCGCCGGGGCCGGTCTGCTCGCCTCCGAGCAACTGGGCGTCGCGGAATGGTGTCTGACCGAGACCGTCGCGTACACCCGGGACCGCAAGCAGTTCAACCGGCCCGTCGGCTCCTTCCAGGCGCTCAAGCACCGGATGGCGCAGCTGTGGCTGGAGGTGGTGTCGGCGCGGGCCGCCGCACGCAACGCGGCCGACGCGCTGGCGACCGGGAGCCCGGACGCGCCGCTCGCGGTGGCGGTCGCGCAGGCGTACTGCTCGCGGGTCGCGGTGCACGCGGCCGAGGAGTGCGTCCAGTTGCACGGCGGCATCGGGATGACCTGGGAGCACCCCGCGCATCTCTACCTCAAGCGGGCCAAGTCGGCGCAGAGTGCGCTGGGTTCGGCCGGTGAGCACCGCGCGTCGGTCGCGGAGATCGTGGGGCTGCCCGGACCTGCCTAGTCTGCGCCGAGTGTCCCGTTTTTGACCGCCCCTTTGAAGGCTGTTTAAATGGCGAGCTGTTGCGACCAGTTCGCAATAACAGTTGATCTTCAATAAGGGGTGTGGGGCATGGTCGCCCGTTCGATCCACGGGGCGATGCGAGGAGCGGGCGCCGCGGCGCTGGCCGGAGCACTGGCCCTCACCGCGGCCGCCTGCTCGACCCCGGGCGGGGAGAGCGGCGGCAAGGGTGCCACGGCCGCCCGGGAAACAGCCGTCGTCGGTATCGCGTACGAGCCCGAGACGCTCAGCCCGCTCCTCGGCTACGGCAAGGACGGCAACTCCAAGCTCTTCGACGGACTGCTGACCTTCGACGCGCAGATGGCGCTCAAGCCCGCGCTCGCCGTCGCCCTGCCCGAGGTGAGTGCCGACCGGCTGACCTACACGTACAAGCTCCGCGAGGGCGTGCAGTTCAGCGACGGGCAGCCGTTCACCGCCAAGGACGTCGTCTTCACCTACTCGACGATCCTCGACCCGAAGACCAACAACCCCTCCAAGGGCGAGCTCGACGCCATCAAGGAAGTCCGCGCCGACCGCGACGGCACGGTGGTCTTCACGCTCAAGTACCCCTACGCGCCGTTCGCGCGGCGCACCGTGCTGCCGATCGTGCCCGAGCACATCGCGGGCAAGCAGGACGTCAACACCGGCGACTTCGCCACCGCGCCGGTCGGCACCGGGCCGTACAAGCTCCTCAAGTGGTCCAGGAGCGAGAAGATCGCGTTCGAGGCCAACCCGTCGTACTGGGGCGGCGCGCCCAAGGTGAAGAAGTTCACCATGGCGATCATCAAGGACGACGACGTGCGCGCCACCCGGCTGCGCTCCGGCGACCTCGACGGCGCGATCCTGCCGCCCAACCTCGCCCAGGGCTTCGAGAAGGACAAGCACAAGAAGACCCATACGGCGAAGACCTACGACTACCGCAACGTCACCCTGCCCACCGGCAACAAGGTCACCGGCGACACCGCCGTACGCCGCGCCCTCGACCTCGCCGTGGACCGCAAGGCGATGGCCGACAAGATCCTCGACGGCGCCGGCAAGCCCGCCTACGGGCCGGTGCCCACCGGCAGCCCCTGGTTCGCCAAGGGCACCGAGCGGCCCCACGACCCGGCCGCGGCGCAGAAGATCCTCGACGAGGCGGGCTGGAAGCCCGGCGCCGACGGCATCCGCGAGAAGAACGGCGTCCGCGCCGCCTTCCCGCTCTGGTACCTCTCCGGCGACAAGCTCCGCCAGGACCACGCCCTCGCCTACGCCTCCGACGCCAAGAAGGCGGGCATCGACATCACCACCCAGTCCGGCACCTGGGAGGTCATCGAGCCGAAGATGAAGGACGAGGCGGTCCTCGCGGGCGGCGGCTCGCCCGGCGACCCCGACTTCGACCAGTACACGCTGCTCAAGTCCTCCCTCGCGGGCGACGGCTTCAACAACATGGCGTGGTACGCCGATCCGGCCGTCGACAAGGCGCTCGACGACGGCCGCAGGAGCGGGGACACCGCCGTGCGCAAGGCCGCGTACGACACCATCCAGCGCGAGCTGGTGAAGAACCCCGGCTACACCTTCCTCACCCACATCGACCACCTCTACGTCGTCAACGACCGCTGGGACGGGCTCTCCACCCAGACCGAGCCCCACGACCACGGCCTCGCCGCCGGCCCGTGGTGGAACGTCGAGACCTGGACGCCGAAGAAGTGAGCCGCCGCCTCCCCTGGGGGCCGATGGCGCGGATGGCGGGGCGGCGGACCCTGTTCGCCGCCCCCGTCCTGCTCGTGGTGACCTTCGGCGTCTTCGCCGTGGCCGCCGCCTCGCCCTTCGACCCGGTCAAGGCCTACGCGGGCACCGCAGGGCTCAGCGCCTCGCAGGAGAACCTCGACCAGCTGCGCGCCAACCTCGGCGTCGACCAGCCGCTGGTCACCCGCTGGTGGGACTGGCTGACCGCCGCCCTCACCGGCGACCTCGGCGACTCCAGCGTGCTGCGCCGTCACCGACGTCTCCTTCGACCTGGCGGCGGGGGAGTGCCTGGCCCTGGTCGGCGAGAGCGGCTGCGGCAAGTCCGTCCTCGCCTCGGCGCTGCTCGGCCTGCTACCGGGGAACGCGCAGACGGCGGGCAGCGCGGTGCTGCACGGTGGCGGAGAACCCGTCGACCTGCTCGCCGCCGACGAGCGCACACTCGCCCGTACGGTACGGGGGCGCCGCATCGGTCTCGTACCGCAGAGCCCGGCCGCCCACCTCACACCGGTGCGGACCGTACGGGCGCAGCTCGCGGAGACCCTGCGCGAGCTCACCCGCACTCCGAGGCGCGAGCTGCGCGCGGCGACCGAGGCGGCCGCCGCACGGGCCGCCTTCCCGCTCGGGCACCTCGACCGCTATCCGCACGAACTGTCCGGCGGCCTCGCCCAGCGCGCCGCGACCGCGCTCGCTCTCATCGGGGACGCGCCGCTGCTGCTCGCCGACGAGCCGACCACCGGGCTCGACCGCGACCTGGTCGACCGTACGGCCGACGAGTTGCGCCGCACCGCCGACGACGGCCGGGCGCTGCTGATGATCACCCACGATCTGGCGGCCGCCGAGCGGATCGCCGACCGGGTCGCCGTGATGTACGCGGGGCGCGTCGTCGAACTCGCCGACGCAACCTCGTATTTCGGCGGGACCGGACCCCGTCACCCGTATGCTCAAGGCCTGCTCGACGCGCTCCCGGAGCGGGCGTTCACGCCCATCCCCGGGATGCCGCCCGAGCTGGGCGATCTGCCGCACGGCTGCGCGTTCGCGCCCCGCTGCGAACGGGCCACCGGCCAGTGCGGCACCCTGCCGCCGTTCGACGGCCGGGTCGCCTGTCACCACCTGGAGGAGCCCGGCCGTGCTTGATCTGAAGAACATCACCGCCGGGTACGAGCGCGGCACGCCGGTGGTCCGGGAGGTGAGCCTCACCGTCGCCCCCGGCGAGGCGGTCGGCCTGCTCGGCCCCAGCGGCTGCGGCAAGTCCACCCTGGCCCGGGTCGCGGCGCTGCTGCACCGGCCGGACGACGGCACGGTCACCCTCGACGGCGCCCTCGTCACCGAGTGGCGCCACCGGGCCCCGCGCGCGCTGCGCACCACCGTCGGCGTCGTCTTCCAGTCGCCCCGGCTCGCCGCCGACCCCCGGCTGCGGCTGCGCGACCTCGTCGCCGAGCCGCTGCGGGCGACCGGCCGCCAGATCGAGGTCCGCGAGCGCGTCGACGAACTCGCGGACCTGGTCGGCCTCGGCGGGGACCTGCTGAACCGCCGCCCCCACGAGGTCAGCGACGGCCAGCTCCAGCGCGCCTGCCTGGCCCGCGCCCTGGTCCTGCGGCCCCGGCTGCTGGTCTGCGACGAGATGACGGCGATGCTGGACGCGTCGACGACGGCGGCCCTGGTGGCGGCGGTCGAGCGCTACCGCACGCAGACGACCGCGTCCCTCCTCGCGGTGGGCCACGACCGGACACTGCTGTCCCGGTGGTGCGACCGGGCGGCGGAGTGGGGCGAGCTTTCGCGGTGACTGTTTCGCAGTAACGTCCCTGCGACGGTTGTTCCCCGCGTGCGGCGTCGCCGTCCGGCCACCGGGTGGCCGGGCGGCGAAGTACCGGCCAACTCTGCGAAGGAGCCTGCCCGTCGGGGCCGGTGCGCCCGCATACTCGGTCGCGTCCGCCCGTCCCACCGCCCCGGGAGCACCCCATGGCTCGACTGACCCGCCGCAGCGCCGTCGCCGCCCTCGCCGCGGCCGCCGCCTCCGCCGCCATCGCGCCCGCCGCCGCGGCCGAGCGCGCTCACCCCGCCGGGCCAAGACCGCTGCGCCGGACCCACGCGCACAACGACTTCGAGCATCCGCACCCCCTCTTCGACGCCCTCGCACACGGGTTCACCAGCGTCGAGGCCGATGTCTTCCTGGTCGACGGGCAGCTGCTGGTGGCCCACGACCCGACCCGGCTCGACCCGGCCCGCACGCTCGAAACGCTCTACCTCGACCCGCTGATGGCCCGCGTCCGTGCCAACCACGGCTCCGTGTACCGGGGTCACCACCGCCCCGTGCAGCTCCTGGTCGACATCAAGACCGAAGGCGCCGCCGCCTACCTGGAACTCGACCGGCGACTGCGCCCGTACCGGCGGATGCTCAGCAGCTACGCGCACGGCCGCGTGTCGACCGGCGCCGTCACGCCCGTCATCTCCGGCGACCGCGCCGCCCGGGTGCCCATGGAGGCGCAGAAGGTGCGCCACGCGTTCTACGACGGACGCCTGGAGGACCTCGGCACCGCCGCCACCGCCGCCCTCATCCCCCTGATCAGCAGCAACTGGACGCAAAGCTTCAGCTGGTTGGGCGCCGGACCGTTCCCGGCCGCCGAGCGCCAGAAGCTGCGCGCGATCGTCGGGCAGGCCCATGCGGACCGGCAGCGGGTACGGTTCTGGGCGACCCCCGACCTCGCCGGGCCCGAGCGGGACGCCCTGTGGCGCGAACTGCTCGCCGCCGACGTCGACTACATCAACACCGACGACCTCGCGGGCCTGGAGACCTTCCTCCGCGGGCACGGAGAGTAGTCCCGGCGCATCCCGGGGTCACGGGCGTCACTCGCCTCGCGGGCCGTCACCCGCAGTCAACACCCGTACGGCGGACACGCCATACGCCCGACCGGCCCGCCTCCTCCGCCACACTGGCCGCCGAATGCCGCAATTCCGGCGCGGTGGAGGAGGTTGGCCATGGCCGTTTCGATCTCGGTGGTGCTGTTGCTCATGGTGCTGGCGGTGATCTTTCTGCGCAGCGGCGGACTCAAGGCCTCGCACGCGATGGTCTGTGTGCTGCTGGGCTTCTTCCTCGCCGGCACGAGCATGGCCCCCACCATCCAGGACGGCCTGAACGCCACCGCGAGCGTGGTCGGTAGCCTCAGGCCATGACTCCGGCCCGCCAGAAGATCACCACCGAGGCGCGGCGCGCCCGCCTCGGCACCCGCCACCTCCTCACCCCCGCCGCCCGCGCGGCCACCCCCGAGGAGGTGGCGGATGCGCTGGTGGCGCTGCACGCGACCGACCCCGCCACGGTGTATCTGGCGGTCGCCGCGCGGACCAGGACCGCGTCGGTGGGGGAGCTGGAACGCGCGTTGTACGAGGACCACTCACTCGTACGGATGCTCTGTATGCGCCGCACCATGTTCGTGCTGCCCAGGGCGCTCGCACCGGTGGCCGACGCGGCGGCCGCCCGGGCCGTCGCCGTCCGTGAGCGCGCGGGTCTCGCCAAGGTGATCGAGGAACAACTCGGTCTCGACGCCAAGTGGTTCGCCGCCACCCAGGAAGCGGTCCTCGCCGCCCTCGCCGCGCGCGGCGAGGCGACGGCGGCCCAACTCGCCGACGACGTGCCGGACCTGAAGTCGCAGATCGTCCAGGCCCCGGGCAAGCCGTACGAGGCGAGGCCCCGCATCACCAGCCGCTTCCTCGGGGTCCTGGCCGCCGAGGGCCGCATCCGGCGCGGCCGCCCGCTGGGCACCTGGGCGTCCAGCCAGTTCCGCTGGACGGTCGCGGAGCCGCACCCCGAACTCGCGGCCGACGAGGCCAGGGCCGAGCTCGCCACCCGCTACCTGGACGCCTTCGGCCCCGCCACCACCGAGGACGTCAAGTGGTGGACGGGCTGGACCCTCACCGACACCCGCAAGGCGCTGGCCAGGACCGACGCCGTCGACGTCGACCTGGACGAGGGCCCCGGACACGCCCTGCCGGGCCAGCTGGCCGCGCCGCCGGCCCCCGAGCCCTGGGCCGCCCTGCTCCCGGGCCTCGACCCGACCCCGATGGGCTGGCGCCACCGCGACTGGTACCTCGACACCGCCCACAGGGCCGAACTCTTCGACGGCACCGGCAACATCGGCCCCTCGGTGTGGTGGAACGGCCGCATCGCCGGCGGCTGGGCCCAGCGCCCGGACGGCGAGATCGCCACGCACGTGTTCGCGGACCAGGGCCGCGAGGCGAGCGCCGCCATCGAGGCGGAAGCGGCCCGGCTGTCCGCCTTCTTCGGCGACACGCGCATCCGGCCGAGCTTCCGCACCCCGCTCGAACGGCGGCTCTCCGCCTGAGCGCCGGCCGAAGCGTGTGTGAAGCGGGCATCGACGCCTGGTGCCTGACCGCCTTCGACTTCCTTACGGGCGCGGTGCGCTGGAAGCGGCCGACGGGAGACCGGCGCCGCGTACGACAACGGCTGGGCGCCCGTGACGATCGGCCGGACGGCACGGCGTACGTGGGGGTGTTCAACGGGATCATGGTGGTGCGCGACCGGGACCGAACCGGAGGCGGCCTCTCAGATGAGGCGGGAGCGGATGAGGAAGCGCACGCCTTCCGGGGCCTCCAGGGAGAAGCCGCTGCCGCGCCCCTCGACGACGTCGACGATCAGCCGGGTGTGCCGCCACACCTCGTGCTGACTCGTCGACATCCAGAACGGGACGGGCTCCTCGACCCCGTCGACGGCGAGGCTTTCGAGCAGGACGTCCGACCCTCCCGTACGGAACTCGCCGTCCGGGAAGCACATGGGCGCGCTGCCGTCGCAGCAGCCGCCCGACTGGTGGAACATCAGGGGTCCGTGAGCCGCCCGCAGCCGCCGCAGCAACTCGGCGGCCGCGGGCGTCAGCTCCACGCGCGCGTGGCCCGTGCCCGCGTCGCCCGTGCCCGTATCGCCCGCGTTCCTGTCGGACATGAGGATCACGGCCCTTCGGTCTGCGCGTCGTGCCGGCCCCGCCAGCCAAGCACGGGCGGGGTTGCGGCGACGTTGCGGCGGGGCAGCCTACGCCGGCGCCTGGCGCGGGTGCGGGACCGGTGCCGGGGCGGACACCAGGGACGAAGGTGTCTGCTCGTCGTGCTGGAGCGAGACCGTCCGGGTGGGGGCCGGGATCGCGATGCCCTCCGCGCGGTAGCGCTGGTGCAGGCGCTTGATGAACTCGTGCTTGATCCGGTACTGGTCGCTGAACTCGCCCACGCCCAGGATCACGGTGAAGTTGATCCGCGAGTCCGCGAAGGTGTGGAAGCGGACGGCCGCCTCGTGGTGGGGGAGTGCGCCGGTGATGTCGATCATCACGCTGTCGATGACTTCGAGGGTCACCCGCTCGACGTGCTCCAGGTCGCTGTCGTAGCCGACACCCACCTGGACGAGGATCGACAACTCCTGTTCCGGGCGGCTGTAGTTGGTCATGTTCGTCCGCGCGAGACGGGCGTTGGGGATGATGACCAGGTTGTTCGAGAGGTTGCGCACCACGGTGTTACGCCAGTTGATGTCGACGACGTACCCCTCCTCGCCACTGCTGAGCCGCATGTAGTCACCGGGCTGCACCGTCTTGGAGGCGAGGATGTGCACACCCGCGAAGAGGTTGGCGAGGGTGTCCTGGAGCGCCAGCGCGACCGCGAGTCCGCCCACGCCGAGGGCGGTGAGCAGCGGGGCGATGGAGATGCCGAGGGTGTCGAGGGCGACCAGCGCGCCCATCGCGACCACCACGACCCGGGTGATGTTGACGAAGATGGTGGCCGACCCGGCCACCCCCGTCCGCGACTGCGCCACGGACTGCACCAGACCCGCGATGACACGGGCCGTGGAGAGCGTGGTGATCAGGATGAGCAGTGCGGTCAGCGAGTGGTTGACGATCGCCGCCATCCGCGTGGTGAGCGGCAGCGCCGAGGCCGCCGCCGCGGTGCCCGCGATGACCGCGGCCCAGGGGGCGACGGTGCGCAGCGCGTCGACGATGATGTCGTCCCCGCTCCACCGCGTCCTGAGGGCGTGCTTGCCCAGCCACCGCAGCAGGGCGCGCAGAAGCACCGCGGCGACGAGCCCCGCGGCCACCGCGATGGCGGCGACCACCCAGTCGTGCACGACGAGGCCCCGGGTCAACGGACACCCTCCGAGCCGCATCGGGCCGGAGAAACGCTGCGTGGGGCCGGGGAGACTCCGCGCCGGGCCGGGGAAACGCCGTGGGCCGCCACCGGCCGCCGTATGTGAAGTGTCGCCATCTTGTCACCTGTCAGTTCGTCTTGCGTGAAGCCTCGTTCGGGGTCCGCGTACACGCCGAACGGGCTGCCATCCTGCCCCATGGGCAGAACGATGTCGCAGGTGGGCCGGGGTGACACCGGGCACCCGCTCACCCACGCAGGGTCTCGCCCGGATCCCGGGCCACCGGGTCCTCGGACGCGGTGAGTCCGGCGCGTTCGGCGAGCACACCGCCCTGGAAGCGGCTTTCGGCACCCAGCTCCTCCAGCAGCTCCGCGATGTGGCGGCGGCAGGTGCGCAGCGACATGCCCATGCGCCGGGCGATCACCTCGTCCTTGGCGCCCTCGGCGAGCAGCCCCACCAGCGCCCGTCGCAGACTGTGGCCGACCTCCTTGTACGCGGCCTCACTGGTGCCCAGGAACGGGGTCGCGCCGGACCAGTGCTGCTCGAACACCCGGCAGAGGTAGGCGACCACGTCGGGATCCCGGACGAGCACCGCGCCCTCGCCCGACCCGCCGTCCGCCCGCCGGGGCAGAAAGGCCACGGCCCGGTCGAACACCACGGCCCGGTCGGGCAGTTCGGCGGCGGTGCGGTACTCGGCACCGGCCTCGGCGAGCGTCTCCACGTATCCCTGGGTGGACAGGCTGGCGCGCGCCGAGTGCTGGTAGAGCGTGCGCATCCGGATGCCGCGGCGGAGCATCGCCAGATCGCGGTCGATGGCGTCCCCGAGGCGGTGGGGCGCGCGGCCGCCGCCCGGCTGGATGCTGAACACCTCCTCCCGGCAGCCCGCCGCCGCCTCGGTGAGCATCGCCGAGGCGGCCGCCAGGTCGGGCAGCAGGTCGATGCCCTCCCGGTGGCTGCGCCGGCGCCGGGCGGCGCGGTAGTGCGGCATGAGGGAGTGCAGATCGTCGCGTACGGACTGGGCGTGCGCCGCGTCCTGTGCGAGCCGCGCCTCCAGTGGACCCACCACTTCCGCCGCGGCGGCGTCGGGACTGACCGGTATGAGCTCCTCGGGCCTGCCCGGAGCGGGGCGCAGCAGCCGGAGCAGCAGCAGGGTCCGGCAGGCCCCCTCGACCTCCTCCTGGGTCAGTCCGAGTGCCGGGGGCGCGTCGGGCGGCCACTGCTTGAGGCTGCCCCGTGACAGCACGTACTCGAAGACGGCGACGGCTCTCGCGTCCAGCTGCGGCAGCCCGTCCAAGTTTGCCCCGATAGTCATGACTTTCCCCCGCAATGCGGCCGTACTACTTCCTTGCCATGCAGGCTATTGCCAGGTCAAAGCGCTGGACCAACGGGGCCTGCCGGGATGAACTTTGGGCGTCGGGCCGGGCAAACCCCGCCAGGCCGACATTTGGGACCCCGTGTGTCCGTGAGTTCATGATCTCCCGACCCTGGAGCCGTGCCATGCCCAGAGCAGTCCGCTGTCTTCTCGTCCTCACCGTCCTGATGGTCGGGGGCGCGTGCGTCACCGCGGTGAACGGCGGCGGGCCGGGGACGGCGGCCGGAGTGCACGGTGGTGCGACCGCGACGGTCGCCGCGGACATCCTCGACACGAGCTGGGGCGACGACTACGTGCGGCCCGAGCACTAGACCCCACCCCTTCATCTGCGAACTGTGAGGCCGAACAGCGTGTCCACCCTGCCCGCGGCACCGCCGCCCGCCCCGCCCCAGGCCCTCCCCGGGCCCCGGCGGGCACGCGCCGAACGTCCGGCGGACCTCGCGCTGTTGCCCGATCTGGTACGCGCGGTCATCGCCCGGTCGGGGACGGAACCGGCGCTCCGAGGCGGAGCGACGGCGAAGGTGTCCGGGCACGACGGGGCAGCGGACTGGGCCGTGGAGCCGGGCGACTTCTGGTGCCATGCCGTCCCCGCCGGGGCCGCCCGCCGCACCCAGGGCTGGAAGCTCCATGTCTCGGCCACCCCGCTCTCCGCGCCGCTGACCCTGGCGCGGTCCGCCGAGGTGCTCGTCGCCCACCGGGCCGCCTTCAAGTTCGCGGGCAGCCCCGCCCGGGTCGCGGCCCTCGTCTCCGGGCGCTACGAGCGCGGTGGGGGCGGCAAGTTCATCACCGTGTATCCGGCCGACGACGACCACTTCCGGCTGCTCGCCGAGGAACTGCACCTCGCCACCGTCGGGCTGCCCGGTCCGGCGGTCCTCTCCGACCGCCGCTATCTGCCCGGCAGCCAGGTCTACTACCGGTACGGCGTGTTCGCCGCCACCCCGGGCCTGACCGCCGACGGCTGCTTCGCCACGCGGCTGACCGACCCCGAGGGGCGCCCCGTCGCCGACGAGCGGAACGCCTGGTTCAGCCCGCCGGCCTGGGCGGGCGACCCGTTCCCCGACCGCCCGGCGGCCCCGGCCCGCAGTAAGGCCACGGCCAAGCCGGTCCTGCTGAACGACCGCTATCTCGTACGCGGCGCGATCCAGCACTCCAACAAGGGCGGGGTGTTCCGGGCCGAGGACACCAGGACCAACACCCAGGTGGTCGTCAAGCAGGCGCGCCCCCACGTGGGGGCGGGGCTTGAGGGGCTGGACGTCCGTGACCTGCTGCGCCGGGAGGCGGCGCTGCTCGACCGCCTCGGGAGGGTCCGCCCGGACCGGGTCCCGCGCCTGGTCGAGGTGTTCGAGCAGCAGGGCAGCGAGTTCCTGGCAACCGAGTCGGTACCGGGCGCGACCCTGCGGCGCACCGTCGCCGAGCGCCTGATCCAGAACGGGACCGGCTGCCCGGACGACCGTACGGCCGACTCCCTGGTCCGGCAGCTCGTCGAACTGGTGGGCGCCGCCCATGAACTGGACGTCACCCTCCACGACTTCAACCCCAACAACGTGATGGTCACGCCGGACGGCCGACTCCTGCTGATCGACCTGGAGATGGCGGCGAGGGAGGGCGAGCGCTGGGTGCTGGGCGCCACCCCCGGCTACACCGCCCCCGAACTGCGCGCCCTGGACCAGGTGGCGCCCGCGTCGGCCCCGAGCGTCGACCTGTACGCGCTGGGGGCGACGGTTCTGCACGCGCTGAGCGGCGCCGACCCGCTTTTCGCGCCGGACCGGCCGGGCACCGGGGTCCGGCCGGAGGAGGAGCGCCTGGCAGGGCTCGTGGGTCTGCTGGCCCGCGAGAACCCGCTGGTACGCCGCTTCTCGCCGCTGATACGGGGGTTGATGCGGGACGATCCGGCCCACCGCTGGACACTGGAGCGGGCACGGCAGTTCGTCACCGGCGCCGCGGCGGGGGACGCGGACGGCGCCGCGGTGCCGGTCGCGCGTGCGGACGCCGCCGCGGCGCAGGCGGCGCCCGCGGCCTCGGTGCTGCCGCCCACCGCCCGTACGCCGACCGACGCGGAGCCGGCCGATGCCGCGCGCACCCGCGCGCGACTGCTGCACGACGGTGTCGCCCACCTCCTCGCCACCATGCGTCCGCACGACACCGAGCGGCTCTGGACCTCGGAGGCGTTCGGCGAGACGTGCGACCCGGTGGCCGTGCAGCACGGTTCGGCGGGCGGCGTGAGCGTACTGGCCCGGGCGTTGCGGCACTGGGACGGCGACGCCACTGGACCAACGGCCATACAGCCAAACCCTGTTGGGCCTACGACGCGCGTCACGCGGGACGCGCTGCGCGAAGGGCTGCGGTCCGCCGCGTACTGGACCGCGGACCGGCAGGACGCCCTGCCCGGGGACCTGCCCGGCCTGCACTTCGGCCGCTCGGGCACGGCGTGGGCCCTGCTGGACGCCGCCCGGGCGCTGGACGACACCGCGCTCGCCGCTCGCGCCGCCGCCCTCGCCCTGGCGCTCCCGGTCGAGTGGCCCAACCCCGACGTCTGTCACGGCGCGGCCGGATCCGGTCTGGCCCAGCTGCACTTCTGGCGCACCACCGGGGACCCGCGCTTCCTCGACCGTGCCACGCGGGCCGCCGAAGGCCTGCTCGCGGCGGCCCGGCGCACCCCGGAGGGGATCTTCTGGCCGGTGCCGGAGGACTTCGCGTCCGCCCTCGCGGGAGCCTGGCACTACGGCTTCGCGCACGGCGTGGCCGGCGTCGGTACCTTCCTCCTCCTCGCGGCCGACGCCACGGGGGAGGAGCGCTTCCTCGACGCGGCCGTCGAGGCGGGTGCCACGCTGGCCGCCGCCGCCCGCCGGGGGCCCGCGGGGGCGCTGTGGCCGGTCGACCGCGCCCGCCACCTCTCCGACTCCCCGGAGCTCGCCCGGCACTGGTGCAGCGGCTCGTCCGGAGTGGGCACCTTCCTGGTCCGGCTCTGGTCGGCCACCGGCGCGCACGACGACGCCCTGCGCGAGCTGGTGGAGGGCGCGGCCCTCGCCGTACGGGCAGGCAGGGTGACCGACTCGACCTCGACCTGCCACGGGCTCGCGGGCAACGCCGAATTCCTGCTCGACGCGGCCGAGCTGACGGGCGACGCGTACCACCTCGCCGGAGCGGAGTCGCTCGTCGAGCACCTGGCGGCGCAGGCGGTCCTGCACGACGGCCGTCTGCTGGTGCCCGACGAGAACCGCAGGACGGTGCTCGCCGAGTACGCCACCGGCCTGGGCGGAAGCCTCTCGCTGCTGCTGCGCATACGGTTCGGCGGCCCCCGCGCGTGGCTGCCCGAGGGTGCACGCACCCACCCCTGAACGTCCGGTGGCCGCCCGGCCACCGGCAGCCGGACCCGCCCGGGCCCGGCCCACCCTCCCGAACGAAGGAGCCCACCATGATGGAGCACGACATCGACGCCCTCCAGGTCCTGCCCGAGGACCTCCGTACCGAGAGCCTGGGCGGCGAGGAGCACGCCGCCGCGCTGATCACCGCCTGCCGCATCCACACCAGCGGCTGCTGACGCGCCGGTGGAGGGGGCCGGCTCTCCTGGTACCGCTGGATCGCCAGACAGTCGGCGGGCGACTGCGCGT